>DFFQ01000063.1 GCA_002371025.1 Lachnospiraceae bacterium UBA3772
TTTTAGGCCAAAATAGACATTGTCGGGTCTGGCAAATTGACCACCAAATTAGACATTGTCGTATTTGGTAATTATAGGGTTACCATTTTTGACATTGTCAAATATGGCCCGGGGCGTACCATTTAGGACATGCCCGGCCAGGCGCCTGGCTGCCCAGGCCGGTCTGCCAATTTTCCACCGCAAGTCGTAAATCACAAGTTATAAAATTATTATCCCAACTCATTTGACTTCTTAATAAAAATGTGCTACAATAATAACATGGGGATCCTAGAACCTCAGGAGGCCAACAAGTTGAAAAAACCATATTCATTAGACTATTCAATAGAACGCGATACTGACAGAGTCGCCGCCGTAAAAGATATATTGGATAGCCTACCAACAGACCCTAACGATATTGAATTGGAGCAAATGGCATCATATATATTGTATGGTAAGGATGAGGATGGTTTGAATGCTGTAAAGCGCGGCGAAATGATGAATAATAATACGAGATATAGTACGTTTAGAAAAAAGGAAGATAAAAATGCATCATTAGATGCGATGTTAGAAGAACAACAACCAATACAAGCTGAACCAATTAAACGCGTTTACACGAATCCAAAACCAACTATCCGCCGCCCCAAATATGATAGGAAAACAGGAGAGCTAGTTGATATAGGGGACGGCGATATACCAGGTATGGCGGAGTTATGGGAAGCCATTGACCGCCTAGATAAATGGCTAGCAATAAATGAAGGGAAGCTGCCGCCTGACGAAGACACAAATCTTTTGCCCGATAGCTATCGAGTATATCAGTTGCGGCACCAACTAGCAGACATGCGTAAGCATCAATATCTTTTAAAGGATGTGTATAAGCCAACAGTTAGATTTTTGGCTACGGATCATCCAAAAACTCAATTTATAGATTGGACAAGTGATTCATTTTATTGGATTAGTATGGAAGAGTGGCGCCGCCGCGTAGACGCAGCATTAACCCACACCATATCGAAAAAAATTGATGATTATGAAGTAAGAGAAAATCCAATTACTGGCGAAAAAGAAGTAAAGTGGGTTGTACAGAAACATACTTTTAATTGGGAAGACCCTTTACATGTTAGAGCATTGATAAATAATTTAGATGCATTGCGCGACTACCTTAATGATAAGTTGGATACCTATGGCCGTACACTAATCTGGGATTTTGAACGTTATTGCGCTATGGCGCACCTCACCCCTGTAAGAGAATTTTTATTGCAGAAAAAAATTGAAAAAGCCTCATACACTGCAATAGCCGAAGAGCTTCGTATAAAATTTGGGGTAGTTTATAATGAGAACCATATTAGTACAATTACGTCTAAGGAAATACCCGCCACAATAGCTATGGCGGCAAAAAAATATCGTGTAGAGCTAGAAACGCCAGACGATCAAAAGAAAAAATGTTATACCTGCGGCCGCCTTCTACCTCGCACGCCGCTATTCTTTGGTAGGCATAACGCACGGAAAGACCACTTTGCCTCTAACTGTAAAGAGTGCGAAAAACAAAAACGCATAATGCGAGGAGGTCAAGCAGCATATGACAAACGATCAAAAGACACGACGCTGTCTAAAGTGTAAGCAAGATAAACCAGAATATTATTTTCAGCCTACCCCGTCGAACTTCTTTCCAAATCATAGGTCTTTAATTTGTACTAGCTGTTTAGAAAGAATGGTGCAACAAGATAATTTAGGCGAAGTGGATAGATTATGCCGCTATCTAGACATACCATTTGACTTGAATAAGTGGACGCAACTTTATGCAACTCATAAAGATCATACGCTATCTGCCTATTTTAATACGTTATTAGATGATCATTACCAGGCTCTACAATGGACAGATGAAAATGAGAGATGGCGATTGGCGCGCGAAGAGGAAACTATCGACGATGAAATCCAAGTACTAAATGACGCAAAAGTTCGTAAATTAAAAAAAGTGTGGTCATCTGCCTACACCAAAGAAGAACTTCTATTTTTGGAAGATTATTATAATCAAATTCTAGCGACTCAAAATGTATCAACTCCTATTTTACAATCGCGGGCCCGCCAATTATGCGAGATTACTTTGCGCGTTAATAAAGGCATACGGGAGGGGGAGGATGTAAAAAAGGATATGGACTCGATTAATAATATTATTAAAGAGTGCAACTTTACTGCTACTACTGCTAAAAATGCCGCAGATTTTGAATCTATAGGCGAATTAATGGTATATTATGGTAAGCTAGGCTGGCATCCGAAATGGCGCGTTGAGCCTAAAGATGATATCGACTTCTGTATGCAGAATATTCAAAATTATTTAAAACGACTAGTTGTGAATGAAGGAAATTTTGCAGAACAAGTTGAAGATAGAAAAGAACGATATAATATGACAGAGCGCCTAGAAAATATTGAAAATGAAGCGGTAGAATTTGATGAGATGTCTGATATTGAGTATGAAGGTGAGGACGAATTAGCAGGTGAATTAAATGAATAATGAAGAACTGCAATATCGTGACGGTATACCTGTTGAAAAAGGCGTCGTTCTTACTAAGCAATTTTTAGATGATAATAGAGAGTTATTTACTAAATATTTAAATTTTTGGATATTGTATCCTGACCTGTAAAATTAAACAGCAGCATAGCGGTAATAGCTATGAAAAAATTTTCTTAATTGCTGGAAACTCCTAAAGCCTATTTACCACACTAATAATTCTCCAATTATTAGAATGGGGCGAAAGCAGAAAAAACAAATAGGATATTTTTAAGGTGAAAATCATAAAAATGTAAATGGACAATCAGCAACCAAAATGGAGGCAATAAATATGAAATATACAAAAGAAACTTTTTATCAAGAATTAAAAACTCGTTTCCCTGATAATGATTTTGAAATTTTAGAGTTTTCTGGAACTTCTAAACCAATAAAGTATAAATGTTTAAAATGCGGGCGAATTATCGAAAAAAGTCGCGCAAATCATTTATATGAAAATAAAAGTTTATGTCAGCATTGTTATAGTACTAAAAATAGTAAAATGAGAAATTGGATTTTACATTTTTTTCAAAACACTAATAAGTTTGAATTAATTTCTTGGACTAAAAATACAATGGACAGCATAACAATCAAATGTAATAATTGTCAACGAATTTTTAAAAAGCAACCAAACAATTTATTTGGAAGAACTATAAATACTATTTGTCCTTATTGTGGAGATAATGGTGCGCCAGTATTAGAAGAAGATTTTAAAAAAATGATGATTAAAAATGGATATAATGATTATAAAATTATTACTTATACTGCATTAACAAGGAGCGCAAAATTCCAACATAATTGTGGTTTTGTTTTTTCACAAATAGCTAAGAATTTTTTACAATCTCGTGGTTGCCCTAAATGTGCTGGCACAAAATCTAAAGGTGAATTAAAAATTGAAGATTGGCTATTAAATCATAATATCAAATATTATTATAATTATACTATTAAAGAAATTAATAATTGTTCTTACGATTTTTATTTGCCAGATTATAATATTTTAATTGAATACCAGGGACAGCAACATTTTTCTCCTGTAAATATTTTTGGTGGAGAAGAGAAATTTCAAAAACAATTATTACACGATGAAAAGAAAAAAGAATATGCTAAAAAAAATAATTATATTTTAATTATTATCCCTTATACAGATTTTAATATAATTGAATCATATTTATTGCCGATATTAGGCTCAACGACTAGTTATGATAACGTAGCTTCAAGTGAAGCGAAAGAGAAAACTCTTTAATTAGAGATAATATAGTCTGAACTCATAAGAAATTATGAGCCATATGGGTAAAAATTAACGACTTTTACTAAACATTTCGTGTTGGATACAATTCAGCCAGTAGACGACGCTAAAAATTTTAAGTTATTCTTATATCAGCGTATTGCTTTGCGCGCCTCTATGAGGTACAGATATCATTATTGGACTGCAACTCGTGCAACCTCAAAATCATTTACAGCATACTTAGCTGCTGTTGTCCGAGCAGCCTTATTACCAAATTCAAATATATTTATTGCTTCTGATGTGAAAGGAACCGTCATTAAAATTGCAGAAGCGAAATTTAATGAAATTTGGCGTCACTGGCCCCTATTACATAATGAACTAAAAACGCAAGCTGATGATGGAAAAAAAGGCGAAAAAGCTAGCGGCAACTACTATGAATTACATTTTAAGAACGGCAGTCAAATAACAGTTGTCTCTAAAGATACTAGCCGTGGTTTGCGTGCAACAGCTGGCATTCTTGAAGAATGCGCCACTATAGAAGAAGAAGATTATAATGAAGTGCTATTGCCTCAGATGAATGTCGCGCGCAGAGAAGTGGATGGTACATTAAATCCAGAAGAACCCGCGGCCGCACAAATTTTTATTACTACTGCGCGCGAACGTACTGTATTTATGTATGGTAAACTTATCGAATGCGCTGTTAATGCAGTATTGCGGCCGAAGGAATATTTTGTGTGGGGACTTAGCTATGAAGTACCTCTTCATTATGGCTTACTTGATCGCGCTACTTTAATGGATCAACGCTATTCAACGACTATGAATGATGAAAGTTTTGCCAGAGAAAGCCTCTCAATTTGGACTGGCAACAATAAAGATGCATGGCTTGATTCAAAAAGATTAGCGCAAAAAAGAAAATTATTAAAATGTGAGAGAAAAGCGCAAGAAAATCCGCCTAATAAAGATACTTTTTATTTGATTGGGGTTGATGTTGCCAGATATGCTGCAAACACTGCAGTTATGGTTATAAAAGTCTTGCCGCAAACCAATGGTTTTCAAAAACAAGTTGTTTATACAGAAGTTATTCATGGTGCAAACTATATTACAGAACAAGCTCCTAGATTGAAAAAGTTAATTCAATTATATCATCCTCGGGAGGTTGTGATCGATGGAAACGGCCCGGGAATTGGTTTACTAGACGCAATGGCTTTGCCTTCTTTTGACTCAAAAACTGGCGAACAGTTTCCTGCTTATTTCGCTTTTAATAATGATCACCATTTACCGCCGGAAAAGAAAAATGAGAGCGAAACGCCGTGGCCTGAGTATAGAGCAATTATTTATGATATTAAAGCTAGTTCTTCTAACGATGATGCGATACATTCGAATTTCTTCTCTCAAATTAATAATGGTTCGGTATCGTTTCTTGCGAATGAACGAGTAGTAAAAGATAAATTATTGCAAACTAAAAAGGGTAAAAAGATGTCATTATACGATAGAAGAGTTTTTCTATTACCATACGAAATGACGTCTCGATTAATGGATGAATTAAATAATTTGCGGTTGAAACCCACTGGAGTACAAAATCAATTTAAAGTAGAAAGAATTTCAAGATCGATAGAAAAAGACCGCTTTAGTTCTTTAGAATATGCATTATATAGAATTAAATATTATGAAGATCAGGCATTAAGAAAAGCGAAGAAAAAGAATTTCGGTCAATATGCCTTTTATAGCGCTAAGAAAAGGGGGTGATGCTTATGGGCGAAGAAAAACCTAAATATGATTTTTCTAAATATAGGACTCAATTAAAAATTAAAAGAACCCCTACTAATGAGCGGTCCTATAGTCGATGGGGCTATTATCATTCTGACCCCGTGCGCGAAGATTTTACAATTGATGAAATTAAACAGATTATTCGTTCTGGTAACTTAGAATCATTACGTCAATTGTCCCGTTATTTTTATAGAACTAATAGTTTATATAGAAATAACATTGATTTCTTATCTTATATGCCTACATATGACACTGTTGTTATTCCTGTCTATCAAGAGGGAAAAGGATCTAAGGCACAAATTACAAAAGCATTTTATAATGCGTGTCGTTTTATTGATAACTTAGATGTGCCAAATACATTTTCTCGTATTACTAAAGAGTGGTTAAAAAATGGAATTTATTTTGGTATTTTAAGAACAGATGGCGAAAAAGTAAGTATTCAAGACTTACCCTTAGAGTACTGCCGTGCGCGTTTTAAGGATTTCAATAATTTATATATTGTTGAATTTAATTTAAATTATTTTGATACAATTCAAGATAAACAATTGCGCGAAGAAGCATTGCTTTCTTTCCCTAAAGAAGTTCAAAGAGCTTGGGGACAGTGGATAACGAAAAAAATAAATGACCCATGGGTAGTATTGCCAGCTGGTAGTGGCGGAGTTTGTTTTACTTTTTCTAATGATCAGACACCTCTATTAATTGCAAGTTTACCAGAATTAAAGAAGCTTGATGATGCAACAAAAAGAGAAGAAACTAGAGATGAGAATGAGTTAAGAAAGCTACTCATACAACGCATGCCAATTGATAGTAATGGCGAGTTAGTTTTTCCTCTAGAAGAGGTTGCCGATATACATGCTTCAGTGGCGGATATGTTAGCAGATGAAGATTCTGTTGATGTGCTTACTACTTTCGGTGAGACAGATTTAGAGAGTTTGCAGGATAGTAGCGCCGCAACACAATCGGCTGATAGATTGAAAAAATACAAAGATAATGCATGGAATGCTTTAGGTCGAGGACAAATTTTGTTTAACCCAGAAGGGAGCTCGTCTTTAGCTTATATGATCAAAAAAGATGAAACAATTATGTCTGGTTATTTAAATGCATATGAAACATGGATTAAGTATCATATAAATGATAAATTTGCCAGATCAGGTTTAAGTTTTGATTTTGAAATTCTACCAATAACAGTTTTTAATAGAGAAGATCAGAGGAACGCGTATTTCCGAGGCGCACAGTTTGGATACTCAAAGATGTTCGCCGGTGTAGCGATGGGAATTAAGCAAATGGATCAGTTGAGCTTAATGAGTTTTGAAAACGATTTCTTAGATATGACTAATAAAATGGTTCCATTACAGTCATCTTATACTACATCTGGGAAAGCAAATAGCGGAAAAAATTCTTCTACTTCGGCAGAAAAAACCACAACTACCACTCAGGTTAACGACATAGATAATAAGGGAGGCAGACCAGAACTTCCCGATGAAGAAAAATCCGAAAAAACGCAAGCAAATATTGCCGCAGAAGGATAAAGGAGGATAAATAATGGAAAAGAATATTCCTATTTATTTTGATAGCGTTGTCGTATCTTCTCCTTTCCAGGGAATTTCTGAAAGCAATCCGAATATCGGACGCCTTAAAGTGCGTGTTTTCACTAAATATGGTAATCGTAATGGTTCTTATATTACCGAAGAAGTTGCCAATCAATTGATTGAAAGCGCGACGCAAGGAAATACTCCTGTAGTTGGGTTCTTTGATCCTGCAACAAATAGCTGGGCTTCTCATAGCGGCCCGGCTTTAGCCAATGCTTATGGCTATGTTGAAAATTTTATTGGATGGGAACCTTTTGAAGATACTGATGGCGTTACTCGTGATTATGCAGTATTTTCAGTAGTATTATTTACAGATTATTTTAAAGAAGCCTCAAAAATTTTAGGTCAAAATCAAAGTATGGAACTTGATCCTGAGTCCATCACTGGTGCTTGGACTACAATTGAAAATCAAGAATACTATGTTTATACTACTGCGAAAATGTTAGGATTCTGCATTATTGGAGAACATGAACCTTGTTTTTCTGTATCCTCGTTCTTTTCTAAGAATGATGATACTTATAATAATCAATTTGAAAAGTTCTCTTCATTATTGTTTGACCTCAGAACAAAAGTTGAAGAGGCTGAAAAAGAACTAGAGGGAGGAGAACAACCAATGAATGAGTTAGATAATATCGAAGTTGTAGAGTCAGTTGCTACTCCCGAGGAACCAGAAGTGCAATTTTCTGATGAGTTTGAACATGAAGAGGTTCAAGAAAATGTGGCAGAACCAGAAATAAATTCTGAAGAGCCTGTTGTAGAACCTGAACAGATGTCAGAATTTGAAGCGCTTCAGCAACAATATAATGATTTACAAGCTTCTTATAATGAGTTACAGAGTAATTATGACGCGGCTCAGGCTCGTTTAACTGAAGCAGAGGCTTTTCAAAGCTCTGCTAATACCGAGCTTGAAACTCTGCGCAATCAAGTCGCGGAATTACAGACTTCTTTACAAGCTTATGAAGATGCAGCAGTGAGTGCAGAGAATGCTCGTAAGGAAGAACTGGTAGAAAAATATGAAAAAATTTTAAAAGAAGAAGAAATCACCCCTATTAAGGGACAGATTAATGACTTTTCTTATGACGAATTGGAGAGTAAATTAGCTGTAATTTATGCACGTAAGCAGATTGAAGATGCTGCTGATCCCGCTAATAAAATTTCAGTACTTACTCCTCCGGAATCAGAATTTGCTTTATTAATGAAGCAATATAGGAAGAATTAAGGAGGTAAAATATTATGGGTATGAATCGTTTTCCAGTTGAAGAATATGCAACTCTAGAACTTAATCAAGTTGCCTTCCCAAAGACTGGCATGGTAGTTTCTCAGACTCCTCTTGGAGCTAAATTTACCACTGATAGTAGTGTATCCGGCGCTTATGGCGTTTGTGAAAATGGCATGTGGGTTGTAGCTGATAAAGCTGCTGGCGTTATTGACGCTCCAGCTGCTGTAACTGACAAGCCTATCGGTATTGTTTATACCGCTGAAAAAGAATATGATATGTATCATTATGGTCTAAAGACTTTTGGCCGCAAGGTTGCTGGCGACTATCCTCGTGTAGGTATTTTAGGTGTTGGTGATACTGTAACCACAAATTGCTTACAGTATAATACCGATAATTTTGCTAATGATACTGCTTTAGATACTTATCTAAAGGGTGATTTAACTGCAGCTGCAACCGCCGCTTATGTAATAGTAAAGGCTGGTTCTCCTGTTCCTGAAATTGTTAAAGCTCTACCCCAGAACTATGCTGGTGCTTATGGCAGAGTCGTAAAATATTATACTGTACCTAACGGCGAAAAAGGCGTTAAGTATCAAATGTTACGCGTGTAATAGGAGGTGCGAACTATGAATACTCTACAAATGCTAATGAATGGTGTTTTCGGCCGCAAGGTTCCTGCTGAGTTCGCTGCCGAGAATTACGATTATGAAAAGGCTCTACATGATGAGCTAGTAAAATTACTTTGCGATGATAACGGTAAACTAAATCGTTATAAGTTTGAACGCAATAAGTATGATCTATTTGAACTACTTTCCGAGAATCTAGATGAAGTGCTTCCTATTAGCGTTGCTGCTGCTATTGAAGCTTTTGCTGAAGTTCGTCGTCTACCTCAGGGTTCTCGTCCTGAATTCTTAGTGACTCGTGGTAAGCAACGCGGTAAGCAGTTTGTTACTCGCGCTACTGAGTCTGGTAATTATGAGACTTTCCGTCTTGATCGTGATCGTTTTGACGTATATCCTGTCGCTATTGGCGGTGCTGGATATGTTGATTTCGAGCGCTATCTAGATGGTGTTGAAAGTATTACTGATATTTATGAAGTAATTAACGAAGGTATGGCCGATCGTATCTTTGAAATGGTACAAGAAGCTCTACTCAAGACTTGGAATATGGCTG
>DFFQ01000166.1 GCA_002371025.1 Lachnospiraceae bacterium UBA3772
ATTTTGAGAAAAGAAAATTCACATCCTTCAATGATTTTTTTACCAGAAAACTATCTGACGGGGCAAGGGAAATCTGCATGGAAAAAGAAAGCTTTATTTCTCCATGTGACTCAAAACTCCTTGCTTATAAGATCACAGAAGATTTAATGGTGGACATAAAGGGAAGTACATATAATCTTGCTGAACTTGTTGGGAATAAAATAGACACCAGTTCTTTTAACGGGGGATGGTGCCTGATATTCAGATTATGCGTGGATGATTATCACAGATATATCTATCTTGATGATGGAAGACTTGAAAAAAACCTTGAAATCCAAGGAAAGCTTCACACTGTAAGATCAATATCCAAAGATTACAGAATATATAAAGAAAATTCGAGAACTGTCAGTCTTTTTCAAACAGAGAATTTCGGAGAAATAATTCAGATTGAAGTTGGAGCCATGTTCATTGGCAAGGTAACAAATAACAACAAAGAAAACTTCAAAAAAGGCGATGAAAAAGGGTTTTTCGAGTTTGGCGGTTCAACAATTGCTGTACTTGTACAGGATAAAAAGATAGAACTTCACCAGGACATCCTTGATAACAGCAGAAATGATATAGAATCAAAAGTTCGTTGTGGTGAAGTGATAGGGAGGAAGATATGTTAAAAAGGCTGCACATTTATTTTAAGGAAAGATATCCAATTATTCCAAGACTGATCCTTGGATTTATTGTGTTTATGGAGATTCATTTTATTATTCTCCTGAACGAAGGAATAACTACCTTTAACATAGGAATTCAGGAATTTGTTGGAGCATATACGGTATTTGCTTTCTTGCTATGGCTTAGAATTGCGGATGATCTCAAGGATTATGAGACTGACAGTGTTCTATTTCCAGACAGACCGCTTCCATCAGGAAGAGTAAAAAGAAAAGATGTAATGATCATCTGCACAATAGTTGAGGCAATAGCTGTTATTTTAAATGTACTGTTTATGAACAACCTCTTATTCTTTGTAATCCTGTATTTTTATGGGTACCTTATGAGTAAGTGGTTTTTCCAGAAGGCCAAGATACAGCCATGTCTGCCACTTGCGCTTGTTACACATAATCCGGTCCAAATGTTCATAAACCTATACATTATTTCTTTTACCGTACTCAAATATAATGTCAGAGCCATCAGTATCTACACTATAATGACGCTATGGACCCTGTATTTTCCAGCACTTATCTGGGAAATAGCAAGAAAAATACGAGCACCCAAGGACGAAACAGATTACGTTACTTATTCAAAGCTTTTTGGCTACAAAAAGAGCACAAAATTTATCCTTATTCTGACAATTGTCGATATTATCACAAATATTATTTTGGTATTTAATTTGAATAAGATTTCTGTTATAGTACTAATAATTTTAGTTTCATGGATGACATTAAAATTTATTCAGTTCATGCGTGATCCAGAACAGTTCAAGGTTGTTGATAAAGTAGAGAGATATACATACTTGCAGGAATCAACTATGCTGATCACCGTTGCTGTATTTTTAATTATCGGAAGGATCTGATCGACATATGCTGAGCAAAAAGGCGGCAAATTTAATCACACTGAGGGAGAGGAATATCAATGTTCCTCCCTTTGTTGTGGTTTCATATGACGAGGTAATGAAGGCTGGAGGAGTAGAGAAATATCACTTCAAAAATCCATTTCTCGAAAATGCAGAGGGCGAGTATTACGCTGTCAGAAGCGCTTGTTCCTTGGAAGATAATAAGGATGCGAGCTTTGCAGGCCAGTTTGACACTTACCTCAACGTGGCTTGGAATGACATAGATGCAATGATCACCAAGTGCTACAAGTCACTTACAAATGATTGTGTAAAGAGCTATCTAAAGAGTAAAAAGATATCTGCATCAAACATAAAGATGGATGTAATAGTCCAGAAAATGGTTGATGCTGATTTTGCAGGAGTTATCTTTACAGCAAATCCACAGGGAATACTAAACGAAACCGTTATAAGTGTTTCAAGAGGACTTGGTGAGGGCGTTGTCGCCGATAAAGCTGATAGTGTGACCTATTACTACAATTTAACCGATAAGATTTATTATTCTGAGGGAAAAGAGAATCTTTTATCCTATGACTTTGTAACAAGACTCATAGAGGTAACAAGCCAGATAAAAGCTATATTTGGAGAGTATCTTGATATAGAGTTTGCCATAAAAGATGGAGAAATATTTATTCTTCAAACCCGCGATATAACTACTGTAAAAGGGGAAAAGCCTCTTATTTTTGACAATAGTAATATCGTGGAAAGTTATCCGGGATTATCACTGCCCCTGACAGAGTCTTTTGTTGACGTGGTTTACAGCGGAGTATTTAGAGGCGTCTGCAAAAGAATTCTCAAAGACGACAGGGAATTATCCAAATTTGAAGAAAACGTAAACAACATGGTAGGCCATGTAAATGGAAGAGTGTACTACAAAATCAGCAATTGGTATGCTCTATTAAAGTGCCTTCCATTTAATAGTTTTATTATCCCTGTCTGGCAGGAAATGCTGGGAGTAAAAAATAAAAGCTACGATAAGAGCTATGTGAGACAGTCGCTGCTTGTGAGAGCAAGGATCTATAGAAATACTTTTTCGGAACTTAGAAAAGTTCCTCAGCAAATGGAGGCACTTGCAGCAGAGTTTGAGAAAATAAACAAAAGCTTTTATGAAAAAGATATTGATAACCTATCGCCAAAAGAGCTGAAAGCTATATATGAAGACTTAAAGATCAAACTCTTGGATATATGGGATATAACTCTTTTGAATGATCTTTATGCCTTTGTATATACAGGACTTTTGAAAAAGAGATTAAAAAGAAAATATAAGAAAAATGAAGACAGTGTAAATGCCTATATTTCAGGCATTTCAAATATTGAAAGCCTTAAACCAATAAAAGAAATGATTGCTCTTGCAATGAATAAAAGCTGGATGGAGCCTTCTCAGTATGAGATGGCCAAGCAGGCTTATATTTCTGAATATGGTGACAGAAATCTCGAGGAATTAAAGCTAGAGAGTAAGACCTTTAGGACTAATCCTGAGCTTCTTGATAAGAGAATTGACGAATATAGGGAAGATTTAGATAAACTATCCGAAGTATATCAGGATATGAATGCCAAAAAACAAGGGGCTGAAACGGAAAAATTTGATGAGTATACAACAAAACTCATAAGACGCTGCACCCTTGGCATTGCAAACAGAGAGTCTTCAAGGCTAAACAGGACTAGAATTTTTGGTATCGTAAGAACAATCTTTTTACTGATTGGTAAAAATTTTGCTGATAGAGGTATTATTGAGAGCCAAAGAGATATCTTTTACCTCACAATCGATGAAATCTGGGATCTTGTTGAAAGAAATTCTGATACATCATCTGAAGAATGTGACACAGAGAAGAATTTGACGAGGAACGCTGGAAATACAGAAACTAGCGCAGATATCAAGTACCTGATCCATAACCGCAAAGAGGATTATAAATTCTTTGAAAAATTACCGGCCTACACCAGGATTATTTTTGAGGGAAAAGAGTTTGATAAAAAGTGTGCCAGAGTTTCTCTTCACAAGAACTCTTTTGACGGAAAAAAACTCCAGGGAGTGCCTTGCTCAAATGGCGTTGTAACGGGAGAAGCTCTGGTTGTTACAGACGTAAATGCAAGACAGGATGTTAAGGATAAGATACTGATAACGGCAATGACAGATCCTGGCTGGGTTTTCCTTCTTGCAACAGCCAAGGGAGTTATTGCGCAGAAAGGATCGATCCTCTCGCATACAGCTATTATTTCAAGAGAGCTGGGGATTCCTTCAATTGTGGGCGTTGACAATGTCCTTAGCGCCATTCATTCGGGGGACATGATCACGATGAACGGAAATACTGGAGAAATACAGATTCTGAAGGAAGTTAAAGATGTCGCAAGTTAAGGAATTTGAACTTGTTAAATTTGAAAAAGAAAAAAAGTATGTTAATGATTTTATAAGGCTTCCCAGGAAACTTTACTCTTGCAGGGATAACATGGAAGACCCAGAGCAGATGAGGAAAATACTGCTTGGAGAGCATCCACTTAGCAAGGATTTCAGGCTGGCTAAGTTTCTCGTATACGAAAAGTCTCTTGGCAAGGTAGTTGGCCGTTTTGCTATAACAACATATGATAACGATGATAATGCATATATAGGTTTTTTTGAGTGTGTAGATGATGATCAGGTAGCAGCTTTTCTGTTTAAATCAGCAGATGCCTTCTGCACAGAACATGGATATCACAAAATCATTGGCCCTGTAGATGGATCTTTTTGGATCAAGTACAGACTTAAGGTTAATAGATTTGAAGGCAACCCCTACACTGGAGAGCCCTACAATAAGGACTATTACTTAAGACTCTTTATGAATAATGGCTATCAGGTGGCGGAGCGGTATGTTTCAAGTGATTATGAAGTCATAAAAAAGGACTACGAAAGCCCCAAGCTTAAAAAAAGATATGATGAATTTAAGGCTAAAGGATATGAGATTATTAGTCCTACCAGGGAAACTTATGATGAAATAATCGGTGATGTTTACAGACTGATCACAGAGCTATATAGCTCTTTTCCCGTGTACAAGCATATTGATGAAGATGTCTTCAGGGAAATGTTCAAATCCTATAAGTCAATCATGTACATGGATGTGACCAAGATTGTTTACTACAAGGGCAAGGCGGTAGCCTTCTATGTCAACATTCCAGACTACGGAAATACAGTGTATCACCTGAATCTGCCTAATATTCTAAAAGTACTCAGAAACAGGAAAAAGCCAAAGAGAATTATCCTGCTATATATGGGAGTTGAGAAAGAGCACCTGGGGCTTGGCGCAGCACTGATCCATGCTATACAGGAAGAACTAAAAAAGCTGCAAACACCAAGTATCGGAGCCCTCTGCAGACAAGGCAAAATAACACAGTTTTACGAAAGTAATCTAATGACAGACACCTACGAGTATGTGCTTTTAAGCAAGGATAATGTATAAAGCAAGTTGAACATTAAAGATGACTGTGTTAAAATAACTAGGCGCGCATATATGCGCGCCATATATTTGTTTCCGTAGCTCAGCAGGATAGA
>DFFQ01000203.1 GCA_002371025.1 Lachnospiraceae bacterium UBA3772
GTAAGCTTGGTTATGGCATCAGAAAGATTATTAATATCTCCCAGTTCAATGCCAAATTCCTTTAATGAATCTGTAAAATTCTTAGAAAGAGAGGCAGTAGTCTCAGCCAGTTTTTCTTCCAGCTTTTTTCTTTCCTCTTCTAATTTCTGAATCTGTTCTTTTGCCTGGGCAATGGTCATACCCGACATCTGCTCAAACTGTTCTTCAGATATGCCATAGCTTTCTAACATCCCCTCTATATTTTCAATCTCTGCAGCGTACTGATCGATCTTTGCCTTTGTTTCCTGCGCTGAAATATTTATGGATGAAAGCTGAGTAATAAGTAATTCTATGGCAGTTACAGACATTTTAAGATCAGAAAGCTGTGCTTTTAATTCAGACTCTGTAGTATAGAGTTCAACTTTCTTTGTATCAAGCATAGTTGAACCTTCGCTGATCTGTGATGCTAAAGAAGCCTTTCCTTCTTCTAATGCTTCCTTACCAGCTTCTATCTCTTTCTTTGAATCATTTAACTGCTTTTCTGCTTCAGTAAATTTATCATCAATCTTTAATTTGATCTTTGCATTAAGTTCATCAATTTTCTTCTGATTAAGGGTAACTTCAATCTTTTCCTCTATTCCGCCGGAAACAGATACAGAAGCAACACCTTCAACGGATTCAAGCTGTGGTTTAATGGTATTATTTACATAGTCAGTAATCTCTGACTTATCCATACCTTCAACTCCTACAGCAGCAACCATTATAGGGATCATATCAGGATTAACCTGCATAAGCACGGGATTTCCAGCTGTATCCGGAAAACTTCCCTTTACCTGGTCTATCTTTTGCTGAATCTCTATCATGGTAGAATCCATATTGGAAGACTGTTCATATTCAAGTATTACTGTGGAATAACTGTTATAAGAAACCGATCTTATATTCTTAAGATTGGACGTGGTGGCAAGCGTCGCTTCCAAAGGAGCTGTGATATTCATCTCAACTTCTTCAGGACTCGCACCAAAATCCGTGGTCATTACGATGACGTACGGAAATGTCATATTAGGCAGCAGATCCGCTGTCATTTTTGAAAGGGAAACAATCCCTAATACAACCACAAGTATAACCCCTACAAATACAGTATAAGGTCTTTTTACGCTAAATTTTGAAATCATGTAACTCTCTTCCTCTCTAAACAAGTAACGCCAAAGTGCAGCCATATTACATTTTGTACAATAAGTATATGGTGAATCTTCGTCCGCGTCAATGTCTTAACCCCTTTAAAGAGTGAAATTTCTTTGAACAATTTAGCTTTTATTTTGAACTTTTCTTTACATTTCTAGCCTGAGTTCTTGCTTTATCGTAAATATCATAAGGTTCTTTATATCTTGGACTATAATCATTATTATATCTGCCTCTGAATTTTTCTTTTTTTCCCAAGACTTTAAAAATAAGTAAAGAAGAGATCACGGCAACTATTATTTCTGTAACCGGAAATGCCGCCCAAACACCTTTTACTCCAAAGACCTGATTCAGCACAAAAGCCGCAGGTATCATAACCACTACGTATCTAAGCACTGAAATTATAAGCGATGGCATACCTTTTCCCAACCCCTCAAGAGTTCCACAGGCAATAACTGAAATAGAAGAAATGATAAATCCCAGACTTATTATCTTTAAAGTTGTTACGCCAAGCAAAAGCGTGTCTTCTGTTTTAACAAAGATTCCTATCAGTTCCTGCGGAATCATATGACAAAGAACAGTTCCAATAAGCATAACAAATGCAGCAAGCCCTAAAGCAGTTATAAAGATCTGCTTTACTCTCTTCATCTCCTTCGCTCCATAGTTATAACCCACTATAGGTCTGATACCCTGAACTATTCCATTTACAGTAAGATATAGGAAAGTCTGAAGTTTATAATAACTGCCTAACAAAAGCACATAAGTATCATTTGAGAGTATCCCATTAAGGGCAGTGATAAGAACTGACGGAAGAGCCATATTAAGGGTTCCCGGAATCCCAACAGAGTAAAGACGTTTTACTATGAAGCGGCTTTCATTCAGATTTTTAAAATCAAATGTGACACCTATTTCTTTTTTCTTAAATATCAGGATATAAATGATAAGTGTTACCAGCTGGCCTAAAACTGTAGCAAGCGCAGCTCCTTTTATCCCCATCTTAGGGATTGGTCCAAAACCGAATATCATCATAGGATCGAGAATTATATTGGTTATAAATCCTGCCATCATAGCCACCATTGAAACCTTCATCATTCCAACCGCCTGAAATGTCTTCTCTATGGCAATCTGTGTTGTAATGATAGCAGCTCCAAGAAATGCTATTCTTGAATAATCGAGAGCAAACTGGATTATATCCTTATTCTCTGTAAAAGTTTTAAGGAAATATGGCATTATACCTATAGTTATAAAAGTAAGAAGAATTCCCTGGATCACGCTGTGGATAAGACCATGAGATGCCGCTGCATCAGCAGTTTTTTTGTCTTTTGCTCCAAGATAATAGGCTATAGCTGCATTTATTCCTATGCCAAATCCTACGCCTACTGAAGTGATCATATTCTGCACAGGATAACAAAGCGAGAGTGCTGTCATTGCATCCTCGCTTATCTTTGCTACAAAATAGCTGT
>DFFQ01000129.1 GCA_002371025.1 Lachnospiraceae bacterium UBA3772
ACCGATGGAATGGAAAATGCCAGCAGCAGATATTCTCGTGATAAGATTGAAAAAATGGTTAAGCGCCAGCAGGAAAAATATGGTTGGGAGTTCATTTTCATTGGAGCTAATATCGATGCTTACGCTGAGGCCAGCAAGTTTGGAATTAAAAGAGAAAGAACAGTTAACTATGTTTGCGATGGAGTTGGAACCGCAAATGTATTTGCAGGGGTTTCGAAGGCGGTATGTTCAGTTATGAAGGCTGATAGTATGTGCGTTAGCGAGGAACTAAGCAGTTGTGACTGGGATGAAGAGATAAAAAGAGATTATGAAAAGAGGGGAAGAAAGAACCGCTAGATTGAAGAAATGACCACAGGATAATCTGGCGCAAATTTATTAGCTATAGCATAGAACAGAGTTATTTTACCGGATTTCATTTTTTGTTATAATGGACCATAGAGCGTGTCTTGCCCTGTGGTCCTTTTTTATAGTATGTTGGGGCGCAAATTCATGACGGTAAGGAACATTTTATAGCAAGATGCTGATGTTATGCTCCATTTTATAGAGTGTAGGGCTTATAAGGAGGCAAAATGAAAGTTTTAATGATCAATGGAAGTCCTCGAGTTGGAGGAAATACAAGTATAGCTTTAAATGAAATGCTTAAGGTTTTTGAAGCTGAAGGTGTGGAAGCGGAGATTGTTCAGATAGGAAATAAAGACATCAGAGGATGCATTGCATGTGGAAGCTGCGGCAAAAATGGCAAATGTGTCTTTGATGATGTCGTAAATGAACTTGCGGTTAAATTCAAGGAAGCCGATGGACTTGTGCTGGCTTCGCCTGTTTATTACGCATCTGCAAATGCTACCCTTATTGCATGCCTTGACCGACTTTTTCATAGTGCAAAATTTGATAAGACTATGAAGGTTGGAGCTAGCGTTGTCTCAGCAAGAAGAGGAGGGCTTTCGGCAACATTTGACGAGCTGAATAAATACTTCACAATCAGTGGAATGCCGGTTGCATCCAGCCAGTATTGGAACAGCATTCATGGAAGAGAAATGGGGCAGGCAAGCAAAGATTTAGAGGGACTTCAGACCATGAGAACGCTCGCGAGAAATATGACATTTCTTATGAAGAGTATTGCACTTGGTAAAGAAAAATATGGTCTGCCGGAGAAAGAACCATGGCAGCCAACAAGTTTTATTAAATAACATATGAAGTTAACATAAAAATGGACCACTGCCCCCGGGACTATGGCTCATTTTTATGTTAACTAAATTTTATGGGGTGAAACAGGAGAAGAATTATGACAATAGAAGAAATGAAAGCAAGACAAAAATGGTTTGAGTATCTTTCCTATGGGAATTCTCAGTCTGTAAATATGGAACGGATCAAGAGTGTTTCAATGATTACAGGGAATGAGGTCTTAGAATATGTGCTGAGGACTCTTGAAATTTTTGATGCGGAGATTGAAGCTAGCCATGTCCAGGCTAAGGAAGGCAAGGATGCAATTAGGGAGAACTGTGTGCTAAATCAGGATAACTGCTCTTTAGCAGATCTATCTCTGAAGGAATTAAAGATAGTAAAGACCGTTCTTCAGTGGTCGGAAGTTTCAAAATGCGGTAGTTTAGAGGATAGAGAGTATTGGAAGCAGATGGGGTATGATTTAGAGATTCATAACCTCGCATCAGCAGAAATCTATAAAAATGAAATTTACCCTTATGAGGACAGTAACATTTGCCAGTGCATTTATAAGCTGATAGCTTCTCACGGACTTATCGGTCAGGCGATTCGCGGTGAGGTGGCTTGCGACGCGAGGCTGAACAGAGAGCTGTATGAACTTGTGGATATATTTGGGAAGGAGCATTTTAAAGCGATGCTGCTTTTACTTAACAAATGTATCATTGCAGCTGTGAGTAACGACATATGGTGCCGCGCCAAGGCGGATGTGGAAAAAATAATTGATGAGATCATTAATAAAAACCTGGAGCCATTTGCTTCAAATGAGAGACTTCGCAGGCTTTGTCCGAAGCTGCTTGATGCCGCAGATCCAGAAAATAGTAAGGAAAATGTTACTTTCTTTGAAAATAATATTTTTAATCATAATATCGATCTTTGGTATTTTGAATCTTCCCTTGGTTGCTTTGCGCCCAAGGATATCATAAAGATAATGGAGTTGGTGTTAGATAAGGCCGGAAATGATTTTGATCAGCTTAAGTTTAAGCCGGTTCAGGACGTGCTTTATTATGATTATTATGGGATAAAATCAATTAATGTATATAAAAAGAGAATAATTGAGCATTATCTTGAAACAGGGGACTCAACCCATGTGGGGCTTGTGATTGAACGAGGAGCCGCAGTTACAGTCAGCTTCAAGTTTTCAGCGGCTGCCGAGAAACTTTGTGACTTCTGTGTCGAGGCAGAGCGCTCCGGAATTCTAAGTTATGAGAAAAGCATAATCATGATATTTGATATGTTCCATTTTAGAAGAGATGAATTTGACAGGCTAAATAATGAGGATTCCTACCTGTCTGCCATGAATGATGCCGACGAATCAACCAAGGAATCAATAGTGGACTATGCTGTGGGAGATGAGATCGTCGATGTAGGTTCAGGCGGAGGCGTGTTGCTTGATCTTCTTGAAAATAAATATCCAGACAAGAAAATCCTCGGAACAGACATCAGCGAAAATGTAATCGAAACCCTTACAAATAAAAAGCAGCGTGAGAATCATAACTGGTCTGTAATGAGACATAATTTCGTGGAAGGACCATTATTTTTTGGAAATAAGGAAGAGGAAAAAAGAAAAGCGACTTCTATCATTTTCTCTTCAATTTTGCATGAAGTTTATTCTTATACCGATACGAAAGATGGAAAATTTAACATTGATAGCGTTAAAATGGCTCTTTCTAATGCTTATGATTCTCTTAAAAAAGGTGGCAGGATCATCATTAGAGATGGAATAAAAACTGATTCAAATGAAAAGCTCACGGTAACATTTAAAACGAAAGAGGGGCTTGATTTCTTTAAAAACTATGTAAATGATTTCAAGGGATTAAAGGAGATTAAGAGAGAATTTGAATTCAAGGGAGATAGTGTCTGCGGCGACATTAATTTCATGCGCGAATTTCTTTATACTTACACCTGGGGAATTCAGTCTTACGCCCATGAAGTTCAGGAGCAGTTCGGATATATGACCATGAGGGAATATAAGGAGTTTTTCGGAGAACTAGGGGCAAATATCATTGAAGCAAGGCAGTTATTTGAAGAGGGATATAGGGAACATTTGGCGCCACTTGTGGAACTTGATAAGGAATTCCCTGATTCTAACTGTATCATAGTAGTTGAAAAATAAGCCACTACCCGGTTAACATAAAAATGGACCATGGTCCCGGGGAGTATGGTCCACTTTGCTTATTAGTTGACATAAAAATGGACCATACTCCCCGGGACTGTGGTCCACTTAGGAGGATATATGAAAAAAATTAGAAAATATAGGATTGGAAATCCCATTCCGACAGATTCTGTTGTAGTGAAAATGGAGCTTGCTACAGGAGAGATTCCATTTTTTACATTAAATGAGGCGGCCAAGTCTTTATCCATTACACTTGATAAAAATGACAGAGTTTACGGTCTGGGTGAAACAGTAAGAGGGATGAATAAACGTGGCTGGACTTATACCAGCAAGAATTCTGATGATCCGGTGCATACAGAGGATAAACGTTCCTTATATGCATCACAGAATTTTATACTTATCACATGCGGTAACGCTAACACAGTCGCAGCTACAAGCGCAAGCGACAACGCTAACACAGTCGCAGCCAAAACCACAACCCTAGGCCTCTATGTGGATACTCCGGGGAAAGTGACATTTGATATTGGTTACACAAAGCTTGATGAGCTGCAGATTTCCTTCGAGGATCTTGACGCAGATCTTTATATTATCGAAGGCGGCAGCCCGCTGGAAGTAGTAAGTGCATTTCGCCACATTATCGGAAGAAGTTATATTCCGCCTAGATGGGCCTTCGGATTCGGCCAGAGCAGATGGGGATATAAAAATGAATCTGACATCCGTCGCGTAGCTTCGGAGTACAAAAAAGCTGGCATCCCAATTGACATGATCTATATGGATATTGATTATATGGAGCGTTTCAAGGACTTTACTGTGGATGAAGAGGCATTTCCGGATTTTCCAAATTTTGCAAGGGAAATGAAGGAAAATGGCATCCACCTCGTTCCTATTATTGATGCGGGCGTTAAGATTGAAGAAGGCTATGACGTATATGAAGAAGGCGTAAAGGGAGATTTTTTCTGTAAGAAAGAAAATGGAGAAAACCTGGTGGCTGCAGTGTGGCCGGGGCAGGTACATTTTCCAGATTTCCTTAAAGATAGCGCAAGAGAATGGTTTGGAAATAAGTACAAAGTCCTGCTGGATCAAGGAATTGACGGTTTTTGGAATGACATGAATGAGCCGGCGATATTTTATACAGAGGATCATCTCGCGGAGGTTTTTGAGCAGCTGGATGACTATAAGGGAAAAAATCTGGATATCTGGTCGTTCTTTAAATTCAAGGATCTGGTAGGCTCGCTTGCCAATAACGACGAGGATTATCGCAGATTCTATCATGAGTATAAGGGCCAGAAAATACGCCACGACAAGGTGCATAATCTTTATGGCTACAACATGACAAGAGCCGCGGGAGAGGCATTTGAAAGGCTTTGCCCGGATAAGAGAATACTCATGTTTTCGCGCTCAAGCTACATTGGAATGCATAGATATGGCGGAGTATGGTGCGGCGACAATCAGTCCTGGTGGTCACATTTGTTGTTAAATATTCAGCAGATGCCGGCGCTTTCTATGTGCGGATTCCTTTATTCTGGTGCAGATATTGGTGGATTTGGAGCGGACACAACCGAAGATCTCTTGCTTAGATGGACGGCCTTTGGAATATTTACACCGCTTTTCCGCAACCATTCGGCCTTAGGAACCAGGGAGCAGGAAATGTATCATTTCCCAAGCAGAGACATTTTTAGAAACCTGGTGGAACTTCGCTATGCCTTGATCCCATATCTTTATTCGGAATTTATGAAGGCAGTTTTGGAAGAGAAAATGCTCTTTAAACCGCTTAGTTTCGAGTATGATGACGAGAGAAGTGCGGAGGTGGAAGACCAGCTGCTCTTAGGCGACAGCCTTATGCTTGCGCCAATTTATAAGCAGAATGCTTCAGGCAGAATGGTGTATCTGCCAGAGGACATGAAAATGATACGTTTCAGGGCATGGAATGATTTTGATGAGGAAATACTTCCTAAGGGAGATCATTATGTTAAGGCTGGCTTAGATGAAGTGCTGGTATTTATCAAAAAAGGTAAGGCGCTTCCTTTAGCAGACATCGAAAAATGCATGAATAATAAGATGAATGAGCAGAATGTCAGAGTAAGTGAAAGTGCTAACGGAAATATAAGTGTAAATGAAAATGACAGGGGCAATATAAGTGCCAATGAAAATGACTCTGCGGCAATTTCAGGACTTCGCTCAGTTGATATAAGCGATAAGGAATTAAATTATATTTGTTTTGAAGCAACAGCTGAGGATTATGAACTTTACACTGATGATGGCGTGAGTCGAATATAAGTTGACATAAAAATGAGCCACAGCCCCCGGGACTGTGGTCCATAATTATGTTAACCGGAAGAGGGAGAGGAAAATGGCGTATAGTGAATCTATAAAGAATTTCAATCGAATAAGAGATTATATGCGGGAGTTCTATGTTTATGGATTTAAGAGCCGCAATGAATATGATAAGAAAAGTCAGAGATCCTATGATGATGAGAGGCGCAGAATGGAGAGCTGGCTTGGAGATTATATGCAGTTCAGGCAGACTAAGGATGGTAAAAATGTATTTATTTCAATAGATAGCCGCAGTTCAAACCATAATCCTTTATATAAAGCATGGAAAGCAAAGAGTTTTACTGACGGGGATATTACGATTCATTTTATATTGATGGATATAATGGCTGCAGGGGGAGAGTTTACCATTAATCAGATTTCTGAAAAAATCGATGAGTATCTTTCTTACTTTGAAGAACCTAAGACTTTCGACGAATCCACAATTAGAAAAAAGCTTAAGGAATATGTGGAGCAGGGACTTGTTGTAACTGAGAAAAAGGGTAAGGTCATTTATTATAAAATGGCTAAGCTCTCAGATAATCTTGATAAGACAGCACTTGAATTCTTCTCGGAAATAGCACCATGTGGAGTGATAGGATCATTTTTGCTGGATAAATATGATGAGGCAAGTGACGAAGAGAAAAAAACTGCTGAAGCACATGACAAAGTATTAAATGATGATGAGGCAGAAGTATTAAAATTTAAGCATCATTATATAACAGGTGCCATGGACAGCGAAGTTTTATATAACCTTTTTATTGCTATCAGTAATAAGAGCTGGGTTACGATTAAAGGCTGGAATGCCAGAAAGAATCTGCAAAGGGAACAGGAGCTGATCCCTCTTAAGATAATGATAAGTGCGCAAAGTGGCAGGCAGTATCTTATGGCTTATTCTGAGCAAACAAGGAGAATCTCAAGCTTCAGGCTGGATAATATAATTTCTGTTGAGCAGGGAAAATATTGCGATTCATTTGACAAGTTAAGGGCAACTCTTCTAAAGATGCAAAGCCATATGTGGGGCATCAGCTCCCAAAGCAATAATAAAATAGCGACAGAGGCATACAACACAGTTACAAGCGACAGCCAAAGTAAGGCCAGCGGCGATACTCAGAGCAATAAAAATAACACTGGAAATACTTCTCAGGAAAGACTTGAGCATGTGGAATTTACAATCCACTACGCTGATTATGAAAGCTTTATTGAAAGGCGTCTTGAAAGAGAAAAACGTTGCGGAAATGTTATTAAAATCGACAAGAACACCAGCCGTTTTTCAGCAGATGTCTATGATGCAAGTGAGCTGATTCCGTGGATAAGAACATTTATCTGCAGGATAACAGAGATACATTTTTCAAATAAGAATATTGAGAAGATATTTAAAAAAGATATTCAGACCATGTACCGACTTTATGGTATAGAGGACGATAAAACACAAGAGATAAAAGAGGATAAATAATGATCTTTAGTGAATTATATAGCGCATATTATAAGACCATAGCCCTAATAATCAAGGCGGCGATAGATCATCCGCTGGATAAAAATGAGATAAGAAAGATTGTGGAAGAAAATGCATTTCAGGAAAGTCTTCTTTATGTGGAGCCGGCAATCTTAGACGAAAGGTGGCAGCTCATCACTTCCGATGGAAAGACGCCCATTAAAAATGTACCTCGGCAGCCTCTTACTTTACTTGAAAAACGCTGGATAAAAGCTGTGATGCTGGATCCAAGGGTGAGACTTTTTACAGATGAGGTTCTGGATTTTCCTGATGTAGAGCCATTGTTTACGCCAGAAGACTATCTTATTTTTGATAAATATAATGATGGGGATGATTTTTCGAATGAGGATTATATAAGAAATTTCCGGACGATACTTAATGCGATTAAAAATGATGCTCCCCTTACAATAGATACTGAAAATAGATATGGAAAAATCTTTTCTAAAATAGTGATTCCGAAACATCTGGAGTATTCTGAAAAGGATGATAAATTCCGTTTATATGCTGCGGGAAAAGGACAGGGAGAGATAATCAATCTGGGACGGATAAAAAAGTGTGAAAGATTTGAAGGTGAGATTGATAAAAGAAAATTCAAAGAAAACAGGCAAAATAAGTCTCAGGTGGTCTTTTTACTTTATGATATAAGAAATGCTTTAGAAAGAGTGCTGCTTCATTTTGCACATTTTGAAAAGCAGGCAGAAAAGCTGGATGAAAATCTTTATAAGATAACGATCATATATAATAAGGAAGATGAAACAGAGCTTGAGATCAGGCTGCTTTCTTATGGACCAATGATAAAGGTTATCGAACCAGAAAGCTTTGTGGGGCTGATAAAATCACGCCTCCGTAAGCAGAAGAGTTGCGGGATATAAAGTCTCGCAACTTTTTTTCCGTGAAGGGGGAAGATACATTTAATAGAATATAGCTGTAAGTTGAGGAAAGAAAAAAGCTGAACAAAAGAAAGAAGAGGAAAGTTTATGTTAGAGATCAAAGGTAAAGTAAATACAGCTATAAGCTACGCGAAAGTTATAGAGGAAGAAGCAATAGAACAGATCAGAAGAATGTGTGACTATGACCTTACAAAAGGCAGCAAAGTAAGGATAATGCCGGATGTGCATGCAGGAAAGGGTTGCACTGTAGGAACAACCATGACCATTGTTGATAAAGCCTGCCCAAACATTGTTGGTGTGGATATCGGATGTGGCATGCTTACAACAAAATTAATGGATAAAACACTTGATTTCGTAAAGATAGATGAGGCGTGTCATTTTATACCATCTGGACTTAACGTGTGGGAAGGAAGAAAAGAAAGATTTGATCTTACTGAACTTAGATGCTACAGATCGTTAAGAGATTCAAAAAGATTAGAGAGATCCCTTGGTACACTTGGGGGAGGGAATCATTTTATTGAGATAGACAGATCAGAAGATGGAACATTTTATCTGGTTATCCACTCGGGTTCAAGAAATTTAGGAAAGCAGGTAGCGGAAATCTATCAGCAGCTGGCGGTGGATCTTCATATGGGAAAAGAGGAGTATTTTAAAGAAAGAGACAGATTGATCCGCGAATATAAAGAGGCTGGAAGAAGAAAAGAGATTCAGCAGGCACTTAAGGAGTTAAAAAAGTCATTTGAAGAAAAACAGCTGGGTGTTCCGGAGGATATCTGCTGGTTATATGGATCATTTTTGGAGGACTATTTTCACGATGTGGAGATCTGCCAGAGATTTGCTAGAAGAAGCAGAGAGTTAATGGCAGAGATAATCCTTGAAAGAACAGGACTTAGCAAAGAAGAGTCATTTCATACGATCCATAACTATATTGATACATCGGAAATGATACTTAGAAAGGGTGCTATCGCGGCTCATAAAGATGAGCTAGTGCTTATCCCAATCAATATGAGAGACGGGGCCGTGCTTGCAAAAGGAAAGGGAAATCCAGAATGGAACTATTCCGCGCCTCACGGTGCAGGCCGCCTTATGTCCAGAAGAAAAGCGAAGGAAACTCTTGATATGCAGGCGTATATTGAGACAATGAAGGGGATTTATACAACATCGGTAAACGAGGATACCCTTGATGAGGCACCAATGGCTTATAAATCTTTGGAGGATATAATCGACGTGATAAGAGATTCGGTGGACATCATCGACATCATCAAGCCGGTATATAATTTCAAAGCTTCCGGGGATAAACATCCCTGGGACAAATAGTTAACATAAAAATGGACCATAGTCCCGGGGGCAGTGGCCCATTATTATGTTAACCAAGGTGCAAGAATGTGGAGATAAAATGAGAATCATAAATTTAATTGAAAATACAGAAGGCAGGCTCGGCACTGATTTTGAGCATGGACTATCGTTTTATATAGAGACTAAAAATCATAAGCTCATACTAGATCTTGGCCAGACTGATAAGGCATTGTCAAATGCCACCAAGCTCGGCATTGATCTTACAAAAGTTGATACAATGATCTTAAGCCATGGTCATTATGATCATTCCGGCGGCATTATGTCATTTAGCAGGATCAACCCGGCGGCTGCGATTTATATGCAGAAATCTGCCGCAGGAGAGCAGTATGCGGACGATGGCGAACTTTCAAATAATGGCAAAGCAGCGGACGACGGCGAACTTTCAAATAA
>DFFQ01000029.1 GCA_002371025.1 Lachnospiraceae bacterium UBA3772
GACATGAAAGTCATATATAAAGCGTTCTTAACCAGCCAAAATATAATAAAAGACATGAAAGAATCCCTCCAAAGGGCATGTTTTAGCCCGCTGGAGGGATTGCTTGAATGTCTTTATATTTTGGCGTCCGGTTGTCTTATATATTTTTGCTGACTTATATCTTTTTTTCTTGCTGCCCCAACACTTACCTGATTTAATCTACAAGTTTTCCGTCTTTTAATCTTATTATTCTTTCGCAGTATGATGCCACATGCTCGTCATGGGTTACTATTATTATGGTCTTTCCTTCTTTATTCAACTTTGTAAAGATTTCCATAATATTTTCTCCGTTAGCTGAATCTAGGGCACCTGTTGGCTCATCTGCAAGTATCAGTGGAACATCTGCAGCTATTGCTCTTGCCACTGCACATCTTTGTTTCTCCCCACCAGATAGTTTCGCAGGCCTTTTATTTTTAAGCTTCTCTATTCCAAGAGAAGTAAGAACTTCCATAGCCTTCCTTCTTCTCTCTTTTTTAGGAACATTTCTTATTAAGAGCGGCAGTTCAACATTTTCAAGAACTGTATATTTATCCATAAGAGCAAACTGCTGAAATACAAATGCTACATGCTCTTTTCTAAATTTATTAAGCTTAGAAGTATTAAGGGCACTCACTTCAATATCATTATATTTATAGCTGCCTTTTGTTGCTGTATCCATGGCTCCGATTATATTAAGAAGTGTACTCTTTCCGGAGCCGGAAGGTCCCATAAGAGCAGTCATACTGCCTTCTTCTATTTCTAAATTAATACCATCCAAAGCAATGCATTCAGCTTCTTTTTTATTATAAATCTTTATAATGTTTTCTAATTTGATCATACCTTACTCTCCCCTCAGACCTTCTGCTGGCTTAAGCTTTCTAATCCTTAAAAGCGCTACATAAGAAATCACTAATAGCATTATTATCAATATCGAATTCAAACATATATATTTATAAATATTAACTATCACACTTTCTTTAAAATAATAAATATATGTTATTTGAAATATCACCACAAGAGGGATGCTTGCCAACAGATGTTTTAATAGCTTCAATAATGTTTTTCCATAGATCATCCACTCACTCATTCCCCATGTTTTTTTAATCATCAGTTCATTTCGTCTTCTAATTATCCAAACACTGATAACAGTCAACGAATTTATAAATGAAAAAATAATCATTATCCCAGCTATTGATCCATATATAATAAAAGCTTTATCCACGTGTTTATTATTTGATACATTTAAAATCAAATTGTTTCTTTGCGCAATTTTATCCAACAATGCAATCACCGTACTGATGTCACCATTTGATTCCAGACATATTCCCATTCCATTTGACATAATATCATTTGTAAATTCTTTTACATAATAATTTTTTTCATTGTTATTTAAATTATTCCATGGAACAACAATTCTATAGTCCGTATGCTGAATATCCATATCTTTATATATTCCCTTTACAAGATATTTCATACCATCAAACAGAATATATTTTTTCCCTGACTGAGTTATAATATTACTTTCCATTTCCTTTGATACATAAACACCCGGATATTTTTTTCTAGTATCATAAAATTTCTCAATGTCATTTGTGTACCCATCAGAAAAATCAAATATTAATTTTATATATGAAACACCATCGTCGAGAACTGAGCTCTTATAGATATATTTTCTTGAAATATTTGCTTGATTAATACCATTAATAAAATACCAAACATCTTCTTTTTTTACCCAATCTTCTTCACCACACCTTGCAATCCCATTTTCATCCCAAAAATAATTATATTCAAGTTTTCCTTTTATACTATTGCTATATTTATTTTCTCTTTTTTCTTTTTGTATATAACGTCCAACAACATCCGAAAAGTTATATATAGCGAAAATACTCAATGCCAATGTACATATCAACAACAAAGAGCTAATCTCATCTCTAAGATATTTGCTGAGAAAATGTTCATACTCAACTTCTTTATATAAATCTACAGGTTTATATCTATATAACCATATTATTGGCAAAATATTTCCTAAGATCAAAACTCCTAATATTGTAAATAAAGATTCTCCTAATACATATTTTTTATAAATTAAAAGTGCTAATTTATATAATTCAGCATTTTCAATATTATAGAAACACTTATATATTAGTATGATAAACATTCCTATACCTACAGATGAACTTATTATATATTTAATAAGAACTTCAATAAATTGGATAAATACCATTTCGCGTATCGAAAGTCCATTAGCTAATAATATTCCATATGTTTTTTTATTATTTATAATACAAATTAATTCAAAACAAAAAATAAGTGAAATTGAAACAACTGCTATTAAAAAAAACAGTTTCAGGGAATTATCTCCTGATTTGTTTTGTCTCATTTCAGTTCTTAATATTACATCATCTAATCTCTCTGAATATAAACCAAATTTATCATAAATATCAGTTATTATATCCTCAATAGAATATCCTTCATTTACGCAAAACAACATATCCCCGCCAGATTCCCCTGGGTTTCCTATGAACAGAGTATATGTATCTAAATTAATCATACTAAGCTCAGCATATTCCCCTTCCGCTAGATTTAATCTTGAATCTTCTGGTATTTTTGAATGAGCCTCTATATGTCCTAAAACCTCACATATAATTATATAATCTTCCTCATCGCTGATTATTTGCGTTCCTACTGGTATATCATTATAATCATTTCCCAAATAGACTCCATACCACAAAGGCATATCATATTCATGTATTTTTCCCCTTGAATCTACATATTGCCCATGATACATGCTTTCTTTCTGTTTTTTTTCTATTTCTTCATATGCCCAAACTCGTCCATCAGATAATCTAATATTAAATAACTTAAACATTTCTGGTTGAACTGTCTTTACGTTAGCATACTCAATTCCTGCAGTATTATTAGTATTCCCATATTTACTCTGCATTTCTATTATTGAATCCGGATAATATTCGCAGTCAATTTTACTCACACCATTTATTTCATTTCTTTTCAAAAAATAATTATATAATTCTTTATAATTCTTACCATCTTTGCTTTGTACTCTTACAATTCTATCTAATGTTCCTCCAAAAGCTTCTTCCAATTGAACTCTATAATTTTTCTTAAACTCTTTAATCAATAAGCCATATGAAAAGAGGCAATAAGAAAGAACCAAAAGAATAACTTCAAAACAAAAACGTCTCTTATTACTTAATATATGGTCTAATACAATTATCATTTTATTCTTCAGTTTCATATTATTGCCTCTCTATAATAATTAATTAGTCTTTATAAGCCCTTACCATAAGTTTTTCATGGTAAGTTCCTTCTGAAATTTCAGTTGTAATAGATTCAACTGAGCCTTTATAATACTTAATTGTATATGGATATCCTCCCTGTTTTTCTCCGTTTGTCGTATCATCAAAAAAATTTTTATCATTACCATCATCATCTGTTGCATACATCTTTACTACTGGAGAGTTAACTATCCCTTTAATACACGCAGTTCCAGCTCCATTCTTTCCATACAACTGAGCCATAGCAACAGCATTTGTACCTGAAGCTCCAAAATTCCGATAGGTCTTTGTATTTGTTGCTGCCTTTACAATTAAACCATTAAAGCCTATAATTCCAAACAAAACAAAAACAAGTAACATTCTCTTAAGTTTCATAAATCACCTCTCTTTTCTATTAATTTCTTTACACCTAATTAGAAAAGCGGTACACTTTAAGCCATAGTACTTTTCTAATTAAGTGCTTAATTTGGTATCTGAGCTCTTGGTATTTCGCGACATACTTAGGGCTCTTTTTATATAAACCGGAAAATACCGGATTTATATACATATTATTATATTGTTTTTTATACTCTAATCTTTGTAGATCAGATATCATCGTTTTTTTATGGAAAAAAATATCTAAGAATAAGATATATGAATTTCCCCTCATCACATTTAATACAATTTGAAGTATATTCCCAAAGAGAGCTTATGTCAAGATATTATTTGACAATTTTGATTTTTGACGCAAAATTGCCCCTCCCCTAGACACAATTCAAAAAAACACCATAGGCGAACAAACGTCAAAATAAATAAGGCGTGAACGCACCCCCTCAACGGTAAAATATGTGCCTTGTCTTTCTGCATATAAATCATCGATATTTTATGCAGTATCGCTTTGACTTTCTGCATAAAAAGCACTAAATTTATATGCAGAAAGGAGTTAATAACATTGCTCCTATAAATCATAATAAACAGGAAATTGCCGGATATAGATATTAAAAATTAATAGATAATTGGTGCCAAAATCCAATAAACAAACGCAAAAAAAATAAGTGCAGAGATATGTTTCTTAACGAATAAGCGAAGAAACATATCTCTGCACATTTCTTAGAAGTTCAGCACAAACCAAACGTATACATATCCTCCAATTACCGCTGCCAGGGTAAATGGAAGTCCTATCTTCATGAAGTCTTTGAATTTAACTTCATATCCCTCTTTACGGAGAAGTCCTGTTCCGGCAATATTTGCAGAAGCTCCAACAGGAGTGATATTTCCTCCGAGGGTAGCTCCTATAAGAAGTCCGAAAAGAAGTGTATATGGCTTATAACCCATCTGCTGTGTAACACCAACCACTACCGGGATCATTGTTGCAACGTATGGGATATTATCTACAAATGCAGATACAAGAACTGATCCCCAAACAATAATAGAATATAAGAGGAAATAATTATTTCCGCCTACTTCAACTATAAAGTTTGCAATATCTTTAATGATGCCCTGATTTGTGATACCACCGATTACTGTAAAGAGACCTGCAAGAAGGAAGATTGTTGCATAATCCACATTCTTTAAATTCTCTATCATTGTCTCTTTGTCTTTTGTCTTAATATATTCAGCTACGATGCAGCCAATTCCCCATACAAGACAGATGATACCATTTGTTGTCTCTGGCTTGTTTGGTATAAATGATGCCGCAATAAGGAAAATGATATGTCCTGCCATTGCGATAGTAGGAATATAGTCTTTTATTACTGTCTTTTCATCACTGCTTACTGGCTCCTTCATCTTTCTAAATAGAATAAGCATGATAGGAATTGTGAGAAGTGCACCGAATTCTACAGCAAAGAACATTCCTGGTCTTCCGTGGAACCAGAAGAAATCCATAAAATCCATATCAGCTGCATTTTTAGCTGCAAGCATAATAGATGTTGTGTCACCTACAAGAGTTGCGGCTCCCTGAAGATTTGATGATACCGAAATTGATATGATCATTGGAACCGGCGATATTTTTAGTTTCTTACAGATGGCAAGTCCAACAGGTGCTATCATATATACTGTTGCCACGTTATCGATGAAAGCTGATACAATACCTGCAAAAAGTGACATGATGATGGTTACCATCATTACATTTGGCGAGATATTGAGAAGCTTATCTGCAATAAGGTTTGGCATTTTAGACTGAATGAAATAGTCTACTATTACAACAGTACCAAATATCATCATCAAAATGTTCCAATCGATTACTCCCACAAGATTCTTCCATGGAAGAATTCCTGTTATAAGGAATACCAACGCTGTTCCGCAGGCAACGAAAGGTCTGTATTTTGATTTTAGTGATATCATAAGTACGTACATAAGTACGAATAAAACTATGGCTAATGTTTTCACAACTATTATGCTCCTTAAGTAAAGTATTTAATTACTGCTGACTCTTCCCATCTAACTGATTAAGAATATCCGAAGCCTTGATTATATAAAACTCTGACTGATCATGCTTATTTCCCCATGCATCTGTAAATACATCTGCGTAAAGATCAGGTGTTGATATAAGATTTCCATATCTGTCCATACACTTGGTTCTTTCATCAGTAATATCTTTCTTGATCTTAAAAGCAAGTCCATCATAGTCTGCAGGCACCCTGCACTTAATCTCAGCTATTGTTGAACATTCCGCAGTAACTTTATTATTAGAAATGTCCCATCCGCCAAAACTATTATTCTTCTCATCTTCGCTTACAAAAATTCTATACACACGGTTCTTCCAGGTAATATCAGATTCTATGGAACCTGAATCTGTAGCTTCACCCTGACTCATAGAATTTGATTCATCAGTATCTCCACTGTGATTAAGAAAACTTGTTCCTGTGTACATATCAAAAGGCTGAGGATTTACTTCCTGGAAATAGAACTTACTTATAGCATTTCTATCTTTATAGGTGTAACTTATGGTTCCTTCCCACTCTGCCTTTATTGTGATATCCACATATCCGCCTGATCTAAGCTTCATTTCCCCACCAACAGGCTCAACATGTGCTTCTACGATTTTTACCTTTGATGTGATATCAGGATCGTAGCTGTAATCATTATCCAATGGATCTTCTGTTGAACTAAGCACCGGCTGGAAATATGATCTTACTTCCATTTCCAGATCAGTGGTGTATTCAATACCTTTCCATTCATCATATCTCTTTCCATCAGGCGGAGTATCAGGTGCAGTAAGAACAGCTCCTTTAAAATCATCAGTATCTGTATCTTTTCCTGCATCCTTATATGCATCATCACCTGGGCCTACATTTACTTTATAGTCTTCATCTTTTTTAGTTTTTTTATCTCCAACTACGCAACCTGTAAATGCAAGCGACATGGCAAGAACAAGTGAAATTGAAGTAATTCTTTTTATTATTTTATTCTTTACCATTGTGTTCCATCTCCAAAACCGGATATCTCACCACCGTCGATGTATCTATAGTCTGAATCATCATCCGAAGTACGTCCTGATTTAAGATCATCTTCCTGTTTTTCAAGCTTATCCTTTAAATCATCCTGCTTCTTCTTACCATATTTACCATCTTCGCCGTATTCATCCTTATCCTTCTGGTCATTGCCTTTATCTTTATCCTTGTCCTTATCGGCATCTCCGCCGCTGGCTTTGTCTTTATCTTTATCAGCATCTCCACCGCTGTTCTTATCCTTATCTGGATCATCTGGCGGATCCTGCTGGGATGCTTCTAATTCCATGATCTTTGCATCGATATCATGCTTTAACTTTTCAGCATTCTTTGAATGACCATCCTCTGTCATAACACCTTCTGATGCACATCCTTTTTCAGTAAGAACATTACGAGCTTTTTTAAGCTGGTCAATGGCAATCTGAACAGAATTAGCATCTTTCTTATCAATCTCATTAAATTTAATCTTATGACACATTGCAAGAGCAAGATTTATCCTGATCTTACATTCATCTTCTTCAGTTGGATTAAGCTTAAGAGCCTTATTATAGTATCTTATGGCACTGTCATAATCAGCCTTCTTATATTTAACATTTCCCAGATTATAAGGAGCAATGTAATTCTCTCCTAATGGCATGTACTGAAGAGATGCTTCTGGCATTTCTCTATAGGATCTGTTGCCATAATCATTAAGAAAAGCTTTATTGATAAGAAGTCTCACCAATAAAACAAGTACAAAGACAACTACCAAAATACTAAGGACTCTCATGACTTTTATCATAGTATCTTTCATGATAATCCTCCTTTGTAAATATCCCTTATTAGCCATGCTATAAGGAAAACCGAAAGAACTCCTGCAAAATAATAATAAAGTTCTATCATTCCTGTTGTATCACCGGATTCGATTGCGGCTTCACGGCTTAATGCCTTTATAACATCAATTTCAGAGAAGATCAGATTGTTATATCCCACTGTTCCACTATGTACATATGGAACTCCGATTCTCTTGGCAAATTCCTGAAGATTATCTTCATCGATATAAGATCTTGCACTTACACCCTTTGATGTATCTTTAACATATCCCTTTCCAGGATAATTCATTTTACCGCCCTTACTGCATCCGTATCCGATAACGGCGCCGCCATCAACTTCTTTTTCCAGCTTCTTAAAATCCATCAGCTCTGTTCCATCTGTTGTTTCACCATCGCTGAAAATGAAAAAAATCGTACGTCTTTCGCCTTTCTTTTCATCAGATACATCCGCCAGCTGCTTCATTTCATCATAAATCTTGTTGATGGAAGAACCCTGAGCTGTACTGTAATTCGGCATACTTAAATCATCAAGTGCATCTCTGATACCATTTATGTCTTTTGTATATGGCATAAGGAGCTGAGCTGAATTGTCAAAACTTACAAGAGCAAATGAACTTCCAGGAAGTGCATTTATTATAGTTTCAACATCCTTCTTAACTCCTTCCATTCTTGGAGCTTTATTATAATCTTCTGCCCACATACTTATAGTGGTATCTACAATAAGACAAACATCAAGATTGTTTGTTCTTGCATCAGAATTTTCATCGATCATCATAGGTCTTATACCAATGCATACAACACATGCAATGATGATCACAGCCATGATAACAGATACAATCTTCTGATATAATTTTTTCTTTCTAAATGTTAAAAATGCTGTCTCTATAAAGGAAACGATAACACATATAAATGTGACTCCTAAAGAGATACAAAGTACAATGAACCATCCCGTTGGATCATCTGCAGTCTTTGTAGCAACCGCAAGTTCTGTATCTTTTATAGACTGAGCCTGAATATCATCTAATATTCTTCCCGCATCAAGCTCTGCATCCTTCTCATAGAATTTTCCACCTGCCTCTTCAACAGCTTTCTTAAACTCAGCTCTTTTTTGGGAGCCATCCTGATATTTCTTTATATCAGTTCCCGGATAAATACCAAATATTGAAACGTCATCTGCTACACACATCTGGCATGCATCTTCTAGAGATACAAGCTCTTCCTGAATATATTCAGGTTCATTGTCGGTTATAAGGATCAGTGTTCTTGTTCTATCCTCAATCATAAGTTCCGGAAAACTAAAGAGAGCTGAAGCAAGTCCTTCACCTACACATGAAGTACCTTTAATCTCATAACCTGCTGTGGTACCCTGATCAAATGCAGAAAGAGTAGCATTTAACTCATCATATCTGTCTCTTTCACTTTCAGGGATTTCATAAGTATATTCGTATTTATCACCAAATTCTTTCTGGAAAGCTTCCTCTGCCTTAAAATATTCAGAGACAGCAGATAGCTTTTTTATCGCAAATTTGTAATCATCTGTTACAGGAAGATAAAGAACACTTGAGGTATTAAAAAGTGTGATACCTATTCTGTCTCCATCTAATCCTTCAACTGTTTTGATAAGTTCGTCAGTAAGATCTGCTACACCTGAATAGTTTGATGCAGAAATATCAATACAAAGCATAATATCTCTTCCGTTAAAATCATCCTTATCCGGTATAGTCTTATAAGGTCTTGCAAAAAGCAAAAGTGCTGAGAGAAGTCCTATACTTAGTCCCACAAAAAAACATACACGGAGTAATATACTCTCGATTTTTTTTGCTTTATAAAGACCAAGTTTTTTAAGTCTCTTAGTGTTTGCAGCCTTGATTCCTGACTTATCTTTTTCTTTCTTTATCCTGAAAAATATTGCCACTCCAATAGCAACAAGCATGAATACCAATACATAAAGGAGTGTACCAGGATTTCTAAATGTTAATACCATAATCTGATCAACTCCTTAGTATCTTTAAATGCTCTCTCTATATCCGGGTTGGCTTTTAACGCAAATTCAGGAGCGTAATATTTTCCAATAAGCTCAGTCAACCTTGTATGATGAAGTTCTGCAATTTCAGCATACACTAAAGAACTTATCTTTTTACCAGTAGCACGGGTTGTGAATTTACGCACATCGTGACTCATTTTCTGATAGGCTGTTCTCATATTGATCCTGCCCATAAGATAATCCTGTTCTATTCTATCGATTCTCTTTAAATACTTTGTTTTAAGCCATTCAAGACGTTTTCCGGTAAGGAACGTCTTCTTTTTAATTTTCTTTTGCTTTTTTATAATAATAGACAACACAAATAAAAGTGCAGCTATTCCCATCAATATAAGTATTAAAGTAATCCAGAATTTTAAATTAAATCCAAATGGATCCTGTAATCCTACAGAATATTTCATTTTTTCATTCCTTTACCAAACTTAAATAGATCTATAAGAGTATCTATTATGTCTTCTTCTCTGGAAATGCCCATATAATATGAAGGATACTGAGCAAATGTTTTTTCTATCTTTCTATCCATACCATTTCTAAGAGCAACTTCCTTATCATGAAGTTTCTTATTCATTGACAGAAGAACATCTACCTTTTTAGATGCATCCATATCAAATGAATCATAGGATGTAAGCATTGCATCTTCTATCTTAAATACATATAGATCATTTTTAAAATTGACTCTCTTAAGAACATCTTCATTAACGCTTAACAATCCTTCTGTATCAGTGATAAGGATTATTATCAGCTTTCTTGAAAATTTTTCTGAGACTTCTTTTAAAATCTGGGCAACACTCTTACTTGCCTTACCTTCCTCTAATCCCTTTTTAAAAGAATAAAGAAGGTTCTCCAGATGATTTGATCCTGATGAAAAAGCTGAAAGATATGTTCCCTTCTCTTTGCTATATACCATGGAATAACTCGCTCCCTGTTTCCCAAGGATATAAGCAGCTACACCAAATGTCATAAGTGCAATCTCATGTTTTGCTTCACCATTTGGTGTATCTCCCTGCATGGCATCTGATGTATCACAAACAAATAAAACGTCATGCTTTCTGTCCGCGAAATATCTTCTAATAAGAGTCTTTCCAGTTCTTGATGATGATTTCCAGTCAATGTCTTTAACATCATCACCGTAGTGATATTCTGCAAGATCATCAAAGTCAAGGCTCTTACCATGAGCATTTGACCTGTAATCACCATCTAAAATATCTGAAGTTTTTCTTTTTGAACAGATTTCAACTAATCGTCTTATCCTGTCCAGATAATCATAATCTATTTTCATGGTGCCTCTACTGAATTTACGATTGTATCAATTACATCCTCTACTGCTACGTTATCTGCTACTGCTGAATATGTAAGTGCAAGTCTATGACGAAGGATCTGATTCTTCATAAGCTTAACATCATCTGGAATAACATAATTTCTTCCATGGATCAAAGCTGAAGCCTTAGCTGCCTTAAGGAAGTTAATGCTGGCACGAGGGCTGGCACCTTCTCTTACATAGCTTGATACACCCTTTCTTGTTGCATCTACAATTCTTGTAATATACTGTTTGATTGAATTATCTATATATACTTTTTTTACAATCTCCTGTACCCTGTCGATATCTTCTATCTTAAGTACTGGATCTATCTTTCTATCAATAGCACCGCTTTCAATACGGTTTAAAATTTCAAATTCTTCTTCAGCCTTTGGATATGTGATCTTTTCTTTGATCATAAAACGGTCTGTCTGTGCTTCTGAAAGCTGATATGTACCTTCCTGCTCAATAGGGTTTTCTGTGGCAATTACCATGAAAATGTCCTGTGGCATAAGATATGTTGCTTTTCCGATGGTAACCTGTTTTTCCTGCATGGCTTCAAGCATGGCTGACTGAGTCTTTGAACTTGAACGATTTATCTCATCAAGGAGAACAAAGTTCGCAAAAACCGGTCCAAAAACAGTTTCAAATTTACCAGTATCCTGATGATATATTTCTGTACCAGTGATATCACTTGGTAAAAGATCAGGAGTACACTGAATACGTGAGAATTTACCATTTATCGCATCCGCAAGTGATTTTGCAGCTGTTGTCTTTGCAAGACCCGGAAGTGATTCAATAAGAATATGACCATCTGCAAGGAGAGCTGTAATAAGCGAATTTTTAAGCTGTGTCTGTCCAACAATCTTTGAATCTATATAATTATAAAGACTCTTGATTGCCCACTGTGAGAAATCGAATTCTTCTTTAGTAAGAGAATTCTGCTGTCTCATTCCATTATTTTGTACGTCCATTACTATATTTTTCCTTTCTCCATTAAAAGTATATAAGCATACATTGTAGATTATACTCGTTTAGCTCTTATAATAAAATATACAAAATACTAGAATTTTTCTATTATAAATGCATAAAAAACATTTTATGTTCAGTATCTAAACTAAAAAAAACAGATTTAGATTAAAAATCTAAATCTGCTTCTCTTAACTGTGTTGGTGTAAGACCGGTATATTTTTTGCACTGTCTTATAAAATATGCCTGATCATAATATCCTAATTCTTCATATATCTTATCCGTAAGATTCATTTTTAATAACCTTATGGCATGTCTCATTCTAATAGTTACTGCTGTGTTCTTCATTGAAGTTCCATATATATTATGAAAACACCTGTCAAGATATTTAAGACTGTAACCCATGCTGTCTGCAAGTTCACCCATTCTTATATTTCCCTTGTTTTCTTCTATTATTTCATGTGCTCTAAAAGCGATTTCCTTCTGAATTGATTCCTTTTTTACCATATTTTCCTCCCCATGATCCATATTCCCGGGAATGAGCCATAGTCCCGGGGAGTGTGGTCCATTTTTATGTCAACTTGAATTTTCTATTAAAAAAGGCGCCCACAGTTTTACCACTGTGGACGCCTTTGTCCGATTAATGAAGTAAATTTTATATCAGGTTAATGAATATGTCAACATAACCTGCTATATTTTTATCTTAATCCCTTTATAGGAATAAAGATCATTCAATATCCTTAAGAGCGTTAAGGTCTTCTTCACCTGTACGTACCTTAACAACCTTCTGAACATTATATACGAAGATCTTACCATCTCCGATATGTCCAGTATAAAGAGCTTTCTTAGCTGTCTCGATAACATCATCTACCGGGATCTTACCAACGATAACTTCAACCTTAATCTTTGGAAGAAGAGTTGAATCAACAATGGTACCACGATACTTCTCTGAAGTTCCTCTCTGTACACCTGAACCCATTACCTGATACATTGTCATACCTGTAACACCAAGTGCATTTAGTTCTCTCTTAAGCTTATCAAATTTATTAAGACGACATACTATAGATACTTTATGAATTCCTGTATCTATGTCACCAACAGATTCCGCCTTTACAACCTTTACAGCTGCATTTACCTGAGCCTCTGTTGCTGATTCATATTCATCTTCACCAAGATCTGTGTTTTCGTTTATTTCCATTGTGTTGTCTGTTACATCAGTAATAGCAAATCCTGAATAAGCTGATGCAAGACCATGCTCATGAATATCAAGACCATCTATTTCAACCTGTGCAGGAACTCTGAGTCCGATAGTCTTATCAATAATCTTAAAAATGATAAACATTACGATAAGTGTATATACTACGATAGAAACAACACCTAAAGCCTGAACACCAAGCTGCTTTACACCGCCGCCATAGAAAAGACCGGCTGCTGTTCCATTTTTACCTGTTGAGAAAAGACCAACAGCGATAGTACCCCAGATACCATTTACCATATGAACTGATACTGCACCAACTGGATCGTCAATACGTGCAACGTTATCAAAAAATTCAACACTAAGTACTACTATGATACCTGATACAAGTCCAATGAAAAATGAAGCTATTGGTGTAACTGTATCACAACCTGCTGTAATAGCTACAAGACCAGCAAGTGCTGCATTAAGAGTCATAGAAACATCTGGCTTACCATATCTTATCCATGTAAATAACATAGCTACAACAGTTGCAACTGCTGCTGCAAGATTTGTATTCATAAATACTATTGAGGCTGTACTTGCTGCTTCTGCTGAATCCATTGCTACTGTTGAACCACCATTAAATCCAAACCAGCAGAACCATAAGATAAATACACCAAGTGCAACAGCTGTCATATTATGACCAGGAATCGCTCTTGCTTTCTTATCTTTACCATACTTACCGATACGAGGTCCGAGAAGAGCTGCACCAAGACAAGCGATAACACCACCGACCATATGTACTGCAGTTGAACCTGCAAAATCATGGAAGCCTAAATCCGAAAGCCAGCCACCGCCCCATACCCAGTGACCGCAGATTGGATATACAAAAAGTGAGATAGCTGCTGAATATACACAATATGCTTTGAAATTTGTACGCTCTGCCATTGCACCAGACACGATAGTTGCTGCTGTTGCACAGAATACAGTCTGGAATATCACATAGCACCAAAGTGGCATTGTCTGTGGAACAACACTGTTATCAGCTGTGTATGTTCCTCTTATTAGTGGATCTAATCTGCCAATGAACTTTCCTGTTCCGCCAAACATAAGTCCAAATCCGACTAACCAGTAACATGGTGTACCTATACAAAAGTCCATCATATTCTTCATTAAAATGTTACCTGTATTTTTTGCTCTTGTAAGACCTGCCTCGCAAAGTGCAAAACCAGCCTGCATGAAATATACCAGTGCCGCCGCAAGAAGCGTCCATGCAACTGTCGTTGTATTAATCTCCATATCCTTTAGTCTCCTTTTCATTAATCGCTCTAATTATGAGGATATTTTTATGGTTCGCGCATGCCTTCGAACAAAAAAATGGCGTTTACGGAAATCTCTTTCCATAAACGCCTTTGTTTATGTGCAAGACTTTATCATAATGAAGTCCCTCATTATTGTATTTTTTTCTCCATAAAAATGGACCATAGTCCCGGAGGCTATGGTCCATTTTTATGTAAACCAATCATTTCACCTGAACATTATTTTATCATTAAAACAAAAAATACAGTCTTGCACTAATACATAAATCTGCTATCATTAGTGGACGCGATGTAAAAATCCTGAAACCAAAGAAAATTAAACTTAGTTTTAAATACAGCATATATAAACATCAATTTAGACATCAACAGGAGACTAACAGATGAAAGAACCCAAAACCTTAAAACAACTTGCGATACCTATCACTCTGGAAACTTTATGCTATATGCTGGCCGGTATGATAGACACCCTTATGCTTTCCTCTGTTGGAGATGAAGCCGTTGGTGCTGTCGGAACAGCAAACACATATATCAGCATGTTTGTTATCATGTTTTCTATTATAAGTAATGGCGCTGTTGCGGTTATGACTCAGTATATCGGCGCCAAAAAAGAAGGCGTTGCCTACCAGGCACGTAACTTAGGCCTTATTTTCAATGGCTCTGTCGGAATACTCCTCGGCTTTATCCTTTACTACTTTGCCGGAAACATACTTAATTCAGTAGGTATCGCCCCAAACCTTTCAAATTACGCCGTTACCTATATGAAGATTGTTGGTGGAAGCTGCATCCTTAATGCCCTTATACCAATATTTTCAAGTTATTTAAGAGCTTTCGGACACACAAAAGGTCCTCTTATCGCAACCATTATCGGAAATGTTGTTAATCTCATTTTTAATTCCATTTCCCTTTATATTTTAAAATGGGGCGTTGCCGGTGTTGCCTGTGCCACCGTCCTTTCCCGTGTTGTAAACCTTGCAATTGTTATGATCCTTGGCAAAATGATAATCCATGCAAAAGAAGATCCTAACCGCGAGAAGAAGCGTCATATATTTAATATGATACTTAAAGTCGGCCTTCCATCTGCTCTAGAGACAATGGCTTATAATATCGCGATGACATTTATCATCAGCTTCCTCAATAAAATGGATAACACTGGTTTCTACGTTACTTCCAGATCCTACGCTACTCAGATAGCTAATTTCTCCTTCTGTTTTGGCGCAGCCTTAGCTCAGGCAAATGCCATCCAAACCGGCTGGAGACTTGGAGCTGGGGACTATGACAAATGCGACAGAGGTACAAGAAAAGCAGCACTAGTGGGAGCTGTATGTGCTTCAGTATTTGAAGGAGTTATCGCTCTTAGCGCCCCTCTTTATATGCCTCTTTTTACCAACGATCCAAAAATGGCTTTAATAGTTCAGCAGATTCTTTTTGTTGATATAATATTAGAATTTGGCCGTGTAACAAATCTTGTTTATGGTCAGGCTCTTAAGACCAGTGGAGATGGATTATTTACATTGATCATTGCCGTAATCTTCATGTATCTTTGCGCTGTAGGAGGAACCTACCTTCTAGGTATCAGATTAGGCCTCTTCGTTGTGGGAGCACATATAGCTGCCGCAAGTGATGAGATTGTCCGTGCGATCTGCATGGGACTAAGATGGAGACAGGGAAAGTGGAGGAAGAAGGGACTGATAAAATAGAATAACGGACGCCAAAATATAATGGACGCTCAGAGCAATACCTCCAGCGGGCTAAAACATGCCCTTTGGAGGTATTCTCTTCGCGTCCTTTATTATATTTTGGCTGGGTATTGCCAAATTTATGATACAGACTCTATATTTTTGCGAGTGATGGCCACTTTATTCTACAAGTTTTCCATCTTTTAATCTTATTATTCTTTCGCAGTATGATGCCACATGTTCATCATGGGTTACTATTATTATGGTTTTTCCTTCTTTATTCAGCTTTGTAAATATTTCCATGATATTTTCTCCGTTAGCTGAATCAAGGGCACCTGTTGGCTCATCTGCAAGTATCAGCGGTACATCTGCAGCTATTGCTCTTGCTACTGCGCATCTTTGTTTTTCACCACCAGATAGTTTCGCAGGTCTTTTATTTTTAAGCTTCTCTATTCCAAGAGAAGTAAGGACTTCCATAGCCTTCCTTCTTCTCTCTTTTTTAGGAACATTTCTTATTAAGAGCGGCAGTTCAACATTTTCAATAACTGTATATTTATCCATAAGAGCAAATTGCTGAAATACAAATGCCACATGCTCTTTTCTAAATTTATTAAGCTTAGAAGTATTAAGGGCACTTACTTCAATGTCATCATATTTATAGGTCCCTTTTGTTGCTGTATCCATGGCTCCGATTATATTAAGAAGTGTACTCTTTCCAGAGCCTGAAGGTCCCATAAGAGCTG
>DFFQ01000094.1 GCA_002371025.1 Lachnospiraceae bacterium UBA3772
TAAATATTATAAATATTATAAATATGACTATTACAAAAACCTTAAATATGAATATTAAAAATAGCAATATAACAAATGCCACGGCCGACAATATCTGTTATATTGCTATTATAGATATTTATATTTATAATATTAGTATTTATTCTCCAATTAGACAGCTGTTCAAGACATCGCTGTACTTTTTAGAGAATCTATGCTACAATCAACTTGCAACGGAGGATCATAGCAATGATTCTTTATATAAAAGGCACACGCGACTTCTTGTTGTGTTGTGCTTTTTATTTTGTTGTTACTAGTTCAACTTGATTTAAGTCAAAAATTATGATTAGTTTTTTTTATCTTCTATATTTTTAAATTTTTCATGATAAGCTAAAAGACGTTTAGTTGCGGCTTCTTTTTGCTTTTGAATTTCGCTTTGTTTTATCTCTAAATCCTTTAGTTCCTGTTCTATTTGAGTTTTTTCATGTATGTATTGGTCGATTTTTTTACAATTTTGCCAGCCAAATAATTCATTTGGTGAAATATCATAGATTTCACAAATCTTTTGAAGAGTATCAACATCAGGACTAATTCTTCCAGATTCCCAATTTGAAACTGTATTTTGAGAACGTCCTATTTTTTCAGCAAAACTTTTTTGTGATAGATTCGACATGATTCTCAATATCTTCATATTGTCAGAAAGTTTACTCATTTTTTACCTCTAAAAAAACTTTAAAAACGAATGATAAGCCGAGCAAATCACAAATATTTAAACATAAATATGATATCTCTTGAAAAAATTTTATCAGAGTAGTATTGGATTTACAATAATTTGTACGTCAATTTGATAACTTTTTGTTGCATTTGAAAAAATAGAGTAATAAAATTATATATACGTAGAGTATGAGTACGTTAAAAGTGTGTACACAATTTAGTGATAGTGAAAATATAAAATCACAAAACATTCGAAAGGAGGGCAAAGAAGTAATTGATTGTCGAGGCAAGAATAGCTGCCTACCTTGATAAAACAGGACGAACAAGATCTTTTGTTGCAAGGAAAACAAAAATCTCAAAGTCGAGGATCTCTCAAGTTTTGAATGGGAACTCATCACTTAAAGTTGATGAGTTTGAGAAAATTGTTAATGCATTACACGTAGATCCGAATATTTTTATCGAGCGAAACCAAAATGAATAGGAGAGCAGCATGATTAAAACCATTAATCCCAGGGGAGCGCACTTAATTATGAGGGGAATAAAAAAGTGTGTGGGCAAATGGAAAGCTGCAATTTTGTTAGGGGGGATTCTAATCGGGGTTATTCTAATAAGCCCAGTTAAGGCACATGCAAATAGCCTTTCATATCAGCCCTCATACGAGGACGGGATCCCAGAGGATATAAGAATATATTGTGAACTAGTTGGTTCAGAATTTCAGATTTGCCCTGAAATATTTGAAGCGATAGCGTATCATGAATCACGTTTTATTCCAGATGTGACCAATAATAACTATTATGGAATGATGCAGGTTGATGTCAAAGTTCATGCCCAAAGAATCGAAAAGTATGGATGGACTAAGGACGATATGCTAGACGCATATAAAAACTTAATTGTAGCAGGGGATTTACTTCATGAGCTATATCTCGAATATGGTGATGAAAACCCTATTGTTTTGTCTTATTACGCTGGCAATACTACAGCAATTGAGTATTATTACAAGACAGGTCAAATGACAGGATATGCAAAAGAAATATTGGAACTAAGCGAAAAATATGAACGATTGCATGGAAAGTAAAAGAGATTGTGCTGGGAACACAATCTCTTGATTGAAGGCTTATGTTGGACAAACGATATCCTTCGCCCATCATTTTAACAGAATGATGATAAAAAATAAAGTCTATTACGAATATCTTTTAATTTCTCACGGCAAGGGAATTTAAGCATAAGTCTTGGAAATTCACTATGCATGTCATTTTGCGCATCATAATTTGCTTATGCAATTATGGTTATGCAAAAAGTTCATTTACTGATTTCAAAAAATCACACCTTAAAAAGGAAGCTTATTATGCTTGGATTAGTAATTAAATATCAAAAGAAGAAAAATCATAAGCCTTATGGATTTATTAGTGGATATGACGGAGAAAAATATTTCTTTTCTGGGAAAACATTGAAAACAGAAGTTCATGAAGGTGATGAGGTAAGATTTAAAGATTGCATTAATGAAAGAGGCTTTTTTGCAAGAGATGTTCAATTGCTGGAGAAAGAGGATAATGGAGACATTTAGCAAGCAGGATTTATATGGATTATATGAAAAATACCTTGTCCAATTTACGGAATTAGCGCAAGCGGCTAATAAAAATGGTGTTCATTTGGAATTGAATGTCTCACCAAATGGAGAAATTCAATTTAGATCACGAAGGTATTTTGTCGCTAATTCAAAAGAATGTGTAAATACCCTGGAAATTGTACAAGGCAAAACTTATGTTAACGAAAATTGTAGGACAACAGTATTACATGAATTGAAAGGAGATAGCTGTGGAAAAAAATGAAGTTCAGGTTCATAAAAAGCAAGGCATAAATGCTTTCTTGCAAACAGATGCAGTAAAAAACAACATTGTGTCTGTAATTGGAGAAAAAGACAGTCAGAGATTTATTAGCTCTGTTGTCAGTGCTGTTCAGACTAATCCATCCCTTGCAGAATGTACAAATCAAAGCATTTTGTCAGCTGCACTTCTTGGCCATAGTCTAAAGTTACCACAGTCACCTCAGTTACAGATGTTTTATTTTGTTCCATTTAATAACAAGAAAAAGGTGACTGATGAAAATGGAAGAGAAGTAGAAGTTAAGGTTAAGGAAGCGGTTTTTCAATTGTCCTATCGAGGATATCTCCAACTCGCAATGAGAAGTGGGCAGTATCACAAGATAAATGCCTGTGAAATCAGAGAGGGAGAATTAAAGTCCTATAACCCTATCACGGAAGAATATGTTTTCGAAGCAATAAAGAACTTCGAAAAAAGAAAAGATCTTCCTGTAGTTGGATATTATGCTTACTTCGAAATGACCAATGGATATAAAAAAGAAATCTATTGGTCAAAAGAACAGATGGAAGAACATGCAAAAAGATATTCTGCATCATACAGAACTGATTTGCAAAAAGGCTGGAAGACATCATATTGGACATCTGATTTTGATTCAATGGCTTTAAAAACCATGCTTCGTCAATTGATTAGCAAGTGGGGAATGATGAGCGTGGAACTTGAAACTGCTTATAAAAATGATATGGCTGTCGAAGATGATAGTGGAAATCTATTGTACTTAGACAATGTTCCTGATGAACCAGTAAAAGGAACAGATGTAATGGGAGATGTAATTGATGGCGTTGCAAGTGAAATAAAAGAGGAAAAAAATGAATGATTTTGTTCTAACTGAGGAAAACTACTACAGTCAGGAAGCAGACAAACTCTTTTGTTCTGCATCTCAATGGAAAGATTTTAATGGATGTCCGGCTGTACCAGGTTGCGAAGCTAGAGCAATGGCTAAACTAAATGGCGTTTACGAACAAGAAATTACTAATTCGTTATTGATTGGATCAATATTGGATGCGCTTTGGGAAAATGATGATCCTGAATATATTGCCGAAAGATTTCCTGACTGCGTAAGTACAAGAGGCCCGACAAAAGGGCAACTTAAGTCTGAGTTTCAGATTGCTTTGCAGATGTATCAAAGGACATTAAAAGAACCAAAGTTTTGTCAATATATGAGTGGCGAAAAACAAGTCATAATGACTGGAAACATTGAAGGGTTGCCATTCAAGATAAAGATAGACTCTTACATTGCGTCAAAAGCGATTGTTGATTTGAAGTCAACAAGAACACTTGACAGAGACTATAGGCTTTTTATTCCAGATAGCGGAGAAAAACTTCCATGGTATACAGCGTATGGATATGATATCCAATTAGCTATTTACCAGGAAATTGTAAGGCAGAATACAGGTGAATCTTTAAGATGCTTTTTAGCTGCGGTTGATAAAGAAAAACATCCTATTGGAGACATTATCGAATTACTTCAAAAGATGCTTGACGAGGCTCTTGATAGAGTAAAAAGAGGATGCAAAAAAATAATTCTGCTAAAAAGTGGAGAAATTGAGCCTATAAGATGTGAACATTCTTCATGTGATTATTGTAGGGATACTCATGAATGTCAGGTGATTAGCACAGAAGAATTTGAAACTCATGAGATTCAGGGGGCATAAATGAAGTCAATTCTTACAAAATATGAACAGTTTTCAGTATTTTCAGGAATCCCAAAACAATGTGACCATCATCTTGTGTTTGGAAAAGGAAGTTTTTGGAGAAAGCTTTCTGAAGAGTACGGACTAAAGATTCCGCTGCTAAATAGAGAACATAACATGTCATCTGAAGGAACTAGTCATCAGATTCATGATAATGTTGCTGCGGAACATTTATCTAAGATGCTGGGGCAAGTTGCTTTTGAAAAGTATTACTTGGCTGAGAAGTTGGCAAGTGGGGAAAACTTAGGCCATCAATCAGCAGAAGATTGGATGGATGAATCCAGAGAAGAATTTAGAAGAGTGTTTGGTGAGAGCTTTTTATAAGGGGAATGCATGAAAATTTCAAAAATAACAATTAGAAATCTGTTTGGAATCAAAGAACAGAGTTTAAATGGTAAATCTATTGAGCTGTCTGGTGATAATGGTGTGGGTAAAACCAGCGTAATTGACGCAATCAGGTACGCATTAACCAATAAGTCTGACCGTAAATATATTGTACGAAATGGAGAAACTGAGGGCGAGATCATTATTGAGACTGATAGTGGTCTGAGTATTGATAGAAAAGCTAGAACTAATCAGACCGATTACAAGAGTGTTAAGCAAAACGGCCTTGCGGTTGGTTCTCCAGAAGCCTTTTTAAAGACACTTTTTGTACCGTTGCAACTAAATCCTATGGAGTTTATTAAAATGACCGAAAAAGAGCAAAATACGGTCATTTTGAACATGGTTCAATACGATTGGGACATGAATACCATCAAGGAATGGTTTGGGGAAATTCCGCAGGATGTGGACTACGATCAGAACATTTTGTCAGTCCTTTATGATATTCAGAAAGAAGATGGATATTATTTTCAACGCAGACAGGATATCAATAGAGAAATTAAGGCTAAAAAAGCCGTAATATCCGATATTAGCAACACACTTCCGGTTGACTATGATGGTTCACAGTGGGAAAACGCAAATATTGGCGATTTGTACACAAAGATTGAGCGTATTCGAAAAGACAATCATGATATCGATTATGCTAAAGCTATGATTAATGAACATGACCAAAAAATCAGAGGATTCCAAGCAACCAGGGAGATTTCCCTTGCTGCACTTGACAGAGAAATTACAGCCGAAGGAAACCAGATTGATACAGAATTAGCTTCACTTGAAGAAAGGCTAAAGTCTCTCAGGGAGAAAAAAGAGTCTCTTTCATCTAAGAAAAAAGACAAGGAAAAAGCTATAGAAAGTGATTATAAGGCTGCTGTGGCTAAGTTCGAAGGAGAAATAACCAAGTATACAGAACTATCAAAGAAAGAGATAACTCCAATCGATGATCTGATGGCCGAAGCTGATAACACAGAAAAAATGAAAGCATTTGTAGGCGAATGGAAGAGAATGCTTGATATTCAAAATGATGTAGAAAAGCTCACGGCACAATCTGAGATTCTTACTGAAAAAATAGAAAAAGCAAGAACTCTTCCTGGAGAAATTCTTGAAAAAGCAGATATTCCTATTGAGGGATTATCTGTAAAAGATGGTGTTCCGCTTATCAATGGACTTCCTATCAGCAATCTGTCAGAAGGAGAAAAGTTATCCTTATGTGTGGATGTTGCAGTGGAGAATCCTGGTGGATTACAGATCATTCTTATTGATGGGGTAGAAGCTTTATCGGACGAAAACAGAAAAGCTCTATACGATACCTGTAAGGCAAAAGGGGTACAGTTTATTGCTTGCAGAACGACAAATGATACAGAACTAATGATTACAGAACTGTAAATAGGGGGAAAAACTCATGGCAAACAAAGACGTAGTATTTGAAGTTACAAAAACTCTTAACAATATCAAAAATCATGATTATTCAGTGGCTGACTATAAGATGTGTAAAGATGAAGCTGAAATCGTAGTCGAAGCACTGGAACTCTTTATATATTTCTTACAGTATAGTCAAGGCGCTGATGGAAAGGACATCAGAACTTGAATCTTCAATTTGAAATTCCAGACAATTGCACAATGCCAAAAGTTGTTATTTCGGGTAATTACTATGGGACGAAAACATTTCCAAGTCTGAATAATCTTTTGGCTGAATACAGTTACTCTCCTGCTCGCGGCAATAGCATGAAACGTAAGTACATGAAAATCTGTAACGATGAGATTAGGATGCAGCTTAAAGGGTATAAAGCTATACATCCTATTATTTTGCACTACAGATATCATGAACCCAGGGATGGACATTATCGTGATTTTCCTAATATCCATGGCTTTTTTAGCAAGATATTCTGCGATTCTCTTCAATTATGCGGAGTGATTGAAAATGATGATCCCAGATTTTTAGTAAACGAGACTCATGATTTCTTCTATTTGCCTTTTGATTATGGAGAACCTTTTATCGAAATCTACATCGAGGAATTATTATGACTAACAAAGATTGGAACGGAGATTCTAGAAGTATTTATACGTGTCTAGGTGCTTCCAACCACTCGTTAACTGATAGGGAAGAAAATGATTATTACGCTACTGACCCAATAGCCATTGATTGTTTGATTGCTGGTGGTGCTAAGTTATCGCATAACTTATGGGAATGTGCTTGCGGTGAAGGACACTTGAGCAAGAGATTAGCAAAATACGGATATGCAGTAAAGTCTACAGACCTGATAGAAAGAGGCTTTGGTGGGGGGGTACAGACTTTCTCCAGTGTTCATCAGTGTTTGATGGGGATATTGTCACTAATCCGCCATACAAGTACGCGCAAGAATTTGTTGAACATGCTTTAGAAATTATTCCTGAAGGACATAGAGTATTTATGTTCCTAAAGTTGACTTTCTTGGAAGGCAAAGCACGAAGAACTTTATTTGACAAGAAACAGCTCAAGACAGTTTATGTGTTTTCTAAAAGAATAAAGTGTGCCAAGAATGGCAGATTTGATGACATTAGCAGTGCAGTAGCTTATGCTTGGTTCGAATTTGAAAAAGGATACAACCAGTTACCGACAATAAAGTGGATTAATTGATTTTGAGGGGAAGGCAAGCACGAATGCAAAGGACAATACAACTTATTTGATGAGGATATATACGGATAACCGCAGCTGAAAATAGGGCATATTATGGGACATTTGGTTAAGAACCTTTTGGCTACAAGGAATTTATCACAGAAGACTTTGAAAGCCATTGTATAGATCCCCCTGGTGAAATCCCAGGGGAGAAAGGAGCTTCGAGGGGGGATGAGCGAAGTTAAATGGATATCTATTGCTACGGACATCTTTAACGATGAAAAGATGTGCACTATTGAGAGTATGCAGGATGGATTAAGCATTGAAGTAGTGTGGTTTAAGATCTTATGTTTGGCAGGAAAGTGTAACGAAAATGGCTACTTAATGATAAGCCGAGAAATACCATACACAGAGGAAATGATGGCCAAATATTTTCGTATGGATATTGGAATCATACGAAGAGCGTTAGAAATCTTTCAAGGTCTTCACATGATTGAGATTGTGGATAACATTTACATGATTTCTAACTGGATGAAATATCAAAACAACACTGAATTGAGTCACATAAGAGAAATGAACAGACTTAGACAAGCTAGATACAGAGAGGCACAAAGAGCATTAAAGGATGGAATAAATAGTAACGTTACGCTGTCACAAAAAGATAACGTAACGCGTCACGAATTTTGCTCTATATGTAATATGTCTTATGTAGATGTTTATAAGAATATTATTAATTACTTGAATAGTAAGACTAATAGTAATTACAAATACACAACTAAGAAGAATCAAACCCTTATACATGCCAGATGTGAAGAAGGTTATACGATAGATGATTTTAAGAAAGTAATAGATAAAAAATGTGATGAGTGGCTAAGAACAGATATGGAAAAATACTTAAGGCCGGAAACGTTATTTGGAACGAAGTTTGAAAGTTACTTAAATCAAAAAGGTTCAAATCTTAAACCTAAGAATAGTTTTTCAGTGATGATGAGAAACGATCATTCTGATAACAGTCTGGAAGAAATGCTTTTGGATAACTAATAGGAGATAGAAAAATGCGAACTCGAAAAAAAGGTCAAAGAGCAGGAGCAAAAAAAGTTGCGGCAGACCGAAAAATGGATTATCTGCAAAAAGTTCAAATGACTGAAGAACAGAAGAAAATGTGGAATAGAAAACCTTACGGATTGGGTAAATGAAAAATGGATATAACCAAATTACTTGAAGAGAAGGAAAAAAGAAAAGCGTATAACGCTGAGTATTACAAAAAAAACAAAGACAAAAAGAAAAAATATTCACATGAATACTACCTGAAGAATAAGAAAGAAATAAACGAAAGGAACAAGGAATGGGCGAAACGTAACACTGTTATGAGCCAAAAAATATTTATTCGTCAAAAGGATATTTTAGGAGTGTTAAGTAAAAATCGAAGGGAAATAGGAGATAGTACATATCGTCTCTTGATTAGTGAATTAGAGCAAATGGATAAGCATTTTTTTAAAACTTAACGGGGATTTGAATAAAAATGACACGAAAAGAAACTACTAAATTCTTAAGATATCTTCTTATTCAGGATAGATTAAGCGACAGAAAGTATTACGCCGAGGAAGTAACACTAGATTACGGAACAAATCATCCTAAAAGAGTGGATATTATGCAGTATTCTCCTGCTGGAACTACATACGCTTCTGATATAGAACACGGTTATTTTACCTGCTATGAGATTAAGTCATGTATTCAAGATGTATATAGCGGAAATGGGCTGAATTTTTACGGAGAAAAGAACTATATCGTTACAACGATGGAAACATACAAAAAGCTATTAGAAGATATGCGAAATGGAAAGTTAGATGAACATATCAAAGACGTTATGGGAATTTCCAAAGAAGGTACTTGCCCTTATTTTGGGGTAATAGTTCCAGTGCCAGATTCATGTAATCTAAGAGAAAAGACTATTGAAGAATTTGAAAATCCTACACCACTTGATGCAGATATAAGATGGACAACGAGCATCATCTATCCGCAAAGTATAACGTGGCATAGGACAAGAGGTACTACGGAATTATTATTCTGTATGCTGAGATCAAAACATGCAAATCAAGGAAAAGAAGATATGGAAAAAACATGCAGAACATGCAAATGGTTTGAGGATCTTCCGTTTACAAACACTGGTATTTGCACAAATGAAAATAATAATAAATCAGATAGTATTTATGAGTTTTCAGAAAAAGATATATGTGACTATTGGAAAGAAAAGAAAAATGAAAAAAATATCACTTGATACAAGTTTGGTTAAGCCAAACATCATTGACAGACCGTTAGATTATGGATTTTACAACATGGATTGCATGGATGGGATGAAAAACCTCCCCGACAATTTTTGCGATTTAGCCATTGTTGACCCTCCATATGGAGAAGAAGTTAGTTATGGCGGGTATATGAAAAACAATAATGGTGGTGTTGGTGGAAAAGTTAATTATCATTTGTCATTGTGGAGTCAAGAACGTCCGACAAAAGATTATTTTGATGAATTGTTTAGAGTTAGTAAAAATCAGATTATTTTTGGGGGTAATTATTTTAGTGAATATCTTCCAAACAGTAGGGGTTGGATTGTATGGGATAAAAAGAGACCCGAAAATGTGTCGTTTGCAGATGGAGAATTAGCTTGGACTTCTTTTGATGTTAAGTTAAGTATATTCCATTATAAATGGCATGGGATGCTACAAGAAGATATGAAAAATAAAGAATACCGCATACATCCAACGCAAAAGCCGGTTGCACTTTATGAGTGGCTAATAAGCAAATATGCAAAGGAAAATGATATTATCCTTGATACTCATGTTGGAAGTGCAAGTAGTTTAATAGCTTGCCATAATACAAATCATAAATATGTTGGCTTTGAATTAGATGAAACTTATTACAAATTGGCAAAGCAAAGATTAGACCAAGAAACGGCACAAATGAATATTTTTGACTATATAAAATAAAAAGAGAGGGGAGAAAATGAGAGAGCTTACAAAAAGAGATAAAGAAATACTTGATTTTATTAAAAACTATATGCTCGTTAATGGTACTACTCCCACGATAAGAGAAATAGGAGAAGCGGTAGAGTTGTATAGTACAAATTCTGTTTATGCACACTTTCAAAAATTAATTTCGCTTGGATACATCACACAGATTGCTGATAAAAGAACCACTCGTTATAGGGTTCGAGGAATGAAATATACATGTGATGAAACTGTTGAATGATAAAGAGGATTATCTTTTATGGATGAGTACAAAATTAAAAAATATGAAGTTTTATGCAAAATGAACTACCATGACCGTTGACATCGGAAATGGTTTCTGCAATACCAAAGTAGTATAGCAAAGCACGTTCACAGTGCCGCTACTCCGTTGGGCAAAACCCTTCGGCATACTTGAAAATGTTATTTGATGCGCTTGTGGCGCGTGGGAACTAACACCTTGTATATTTTACGTGCCACAGGTACTTTGTTTATTAGTTTCATGGCACAACCACCTATATACAGTTTTCAATGTTCCGATTAAGTTATTCTATCATGAACAACTGTTCGTGTAAAGGCGATTCATCCTTCAACCGACTTCATCGGAAGGGGTTTTCTCGCGCGTAATTTATAATAAGACCACACATTGCATCAAGAAGAATAGAAATGATAAAGATACTTGAAATATTAGGACTAATACTATGCATCATGGCTTACAGATGGATGAGTAAGCAAGAAAGGAATAAAAAGTGAACAGATATGGCAAATTTTGGATATGTTATTTTGTGATACTGCTTTTGATTTTTTTGCAATGATAAAAAATGCTTTTTTAAGGGAGGTATATATGAGATATTCAATCAGTTTAGATCAAAAACAATCTTATGTTGAAATTGATGAACATATGACAAGTGCGGAGCTTTCAATCGTTCAGGACATGCTTGTAAAAGCCATTGAAACAAGGAAAAAAGAATTAAAGAAAATAGAAAACACAAAGCTTGGGCCTATGGATGATATTGAAAAAATCTATCCGCCATTAAGCATTAGAACTATCAATTGTTTAAAAAAGGTTGGAATCAATACGATTGGAGATGTTCTGGGACATACGGTAAAGGAAATAGGAGAAATCAGCAATCTTGGGCTTAAGTCTTATACCGAAATTCAAGATAGATTTAAAGAATATGGAACATTTAGGGAGGAAGATAATGTCGGAGAAGAAACTGAAAACCTATGAGAGACTACTTGGATATATCCTGATTCTGGCTGCAATCCTTGGCATAGTGAGTCAGCTCACAGGCTGCGGGGAGTATTTTGAGGAAGATACCAGGATGGTTATTGATTACAGATTCACATCAGCTCACGAAGAGGAGAGGGTTGGAGTTAAGAAAGAATACAATGCGCTTGCTGATACATGGGTAGATGTCCCTTATAAATATAAAACTTTTGTACCTGATAAGTACGAACTGATGTGGGAAGTCACTTATATGGATGGGCATAAAGAACGTAAGTGGGAGGAATGCACACGCTTTGAGTATAACAATGCCAAGGAAGAACTGGGAGATGACGAATGATAGAACGTTATTTAGGATATCCCGTATACATAGCCACTAAAAGTTTTCAGCGAAGAACGCACCACAAAAAGCGCATTAACAAGAAATGGCTTAAAAGATATGGCACATGGGAAATAAATATGATGCCACACAATCAAGTGATAATGATGGATGGGACTATTTGGATGACAAAGAAAACATGGGAGAAAATGAGAGATATGTTTCCAGAACAGGGGGGATGAAGAATGGACTTTTGTATTTTTGTGATTTTGGTTTATATAGCTTTTGTGCTTACCATAGGACTATTAGATATTTTGCATACATTAGATGATATTCAAAAACAAATTGATAGATTACCAGATATAGGATCTGTATCCTGGAGGAAAGAAAAGTGGAAGGAGTAAAGAATAGAAATGGCAACATGGATTGAATGCGAAGTATTTCATAACAAAGAAGCTAATGCACACATAGACATGTGGCAATCTGCTAAATGTAGTAATTGTAGGACGTATCACACGATACCATATATGTATTATTTTAAGAAATTTAAGTTTTGTCCTAACTGTGGCGCAGCTATGAGAGAGGTAGAAGAATGAATAAATGTGTAATAGATGAAAAGACACATGAACTAATAGCGTACATATCTGATGAACACGAAAACATCATAAAAGATGGATATGAGATTATAAATTTCGGTAATAACGAACCTATTTTTGTTGATATAGATGGGGTGGTTTATGTCAAAAGAGACTCGTTTGAGATAAAACTATAAATTTATGGGGTGGGGAAATGACAAACGGAGAAAAGATAAAAGAGATATTTCCACAAGCAGAAATTACACCAGAATATGTTGATATGATGCTAATAGGATATAACGTAGGTATAGACGAAGAAAGTTATTTTTCTGATGAATGGTGGAACGCAGAGTATATAGAGCCGAGTAACTCGGAAGTTCCGAAAAACTCACCTACTGAAACACTTATAAGCCTTGATGTTTACAATGAAGTGGCACGGGAACGTAACATAGCTATCCAACAGTTGCATGAACTTGGCTATGATTTCGGACAAAAGATAGAGCCAACTACTAAGAATTGTGAATCATGTGAATACTATGGTTCACATCATGAGATGTGTAATTATTGCTATAAATGTAGTTTGTGGACAGAGAAAGAACCAACTACTAAGAATGATGTTCCCAAAAATAATGTCGAGAAGATAGAACCTGTTATTCGTGATAATGGAGTTAAAGACGAATTAAATCAAGTTAAAGACGAATTAGAGCCAACTAATAAGAATGATTTATCGAGTGAACTCGCCAAGAACTCGAAAAAACTCGAAAAGAATTTTGGCGAGTCGGATTGTATATCAAGAGAACAGGCACAAACAGAAATAGAAATGAACGCATCAAGATACACGATTGCAAAAGAACGTGGTGGAATGGGTCAAGTCGAATGGAGTGACCAACTTATCAAAGTTAGTGATGCAGTAGACATTATAAGACATTTGCCACCCGTCACACCAATAAGACCAAAAGGGCATTGGATAACAAGACCTCATGTGTATGGAGTTGCTTTTTGTTCGGAGTGTGGTTTTGAGTTGAAAATCAATAACACTAACTATTGTCCAAATTGTAGTGCAGATATGAGAGAGGTAGAAGAATGAAACTAGAAATTGATATGCCAGAACATCACTACAACAATATTCTAGCTTTTGATTCTGTGAGCCTTGGAAGAGTGCCATACAAGGGAATAATCATGTATGCGATAAATGCTATAAAACATGGAAAAGTATTAGAGCAAGAGCCAAAAACTTGTGGAACGTGTAAATATTTTAGAAAAGAACGAAATAAGAGAAACATCGAAATAAGCAAAATAATATTTGGCGAGAACACAATATGTGGGGATTGCACTTATTGGGAAGATACCTATGAAGTAGCATTGCCAACTACTGAATATCATTATTGTTCACATTATAGTGAGGTAGAAGAATGACAAGAAAAGTAGCAGAGAAAATAGCAAGAGGGATTGCAGACAAAATAGAATGTAATACTGCTGATATAGATGATTGGGCAGAATTTTGGGGTTTCACAAGAGAAGAATACGAAGAATTTTTAGATTTGGCAATAAAAGCACTAGAGCAAGAGCCAAAGACAGGTCATTGGATAACTTTAAAGGATGAATGGGGAGATATTAACGAAGCTGTCTGTTCATGTTGCGATTCTAATGGCCATCATAAATGGAATTATTGCCCTAATTGTGGTGCAGATATGAGAGAGGTAGAGGAATGAACTTTAAACTTGGTGAAAAATATATAGTTGATGTGACAGAAAATGGGATTATACCATTGATGGAATTTGACAGGAATAGATGGTTTGACAAAGACTGTGATAATTTAGATTTCTTGACAGATGAAGAAAAGATAGTTGTTGTCAATGATGTTCTTGACAAGATAAGAGCCGAGATAAAAGCATTAAGCCCCGAACCGACAGCCTATGATGTAGTAGACGGAAACCCTATAAAAGATGCTGTTTGGGAAACATTGGCTGATGTATTGCATATTATAGACAAGTACAGGGCAGAAAGTGAGGATAAGTAATGAAAAAGACAATCACGGGGAAAACGTGTGATACTTGTGGATTCCATTATGGTGAAAATTTTTGTACCCTTCATAAAAAATATGGAATATTTTGCAAAGAACAAATAGCATGGTATTCAAAAGATAAGCCTAATGATTTTAGTCCAATGGTGAGAATAACTGCATTATCTGTTTTTGCAAAAGACCCTAATTATTCAGTTCCCGAAGTATTGAAAAAGCTTAAAGAATATGAGAATGGGCGTGGTAAAAGATGGCAGAAAGTGAGCGATAAGGAATGAAATGTGGAAAATGCGAATTTTCTTGCAAGTCAGCAAGAATTAAAAATGCTTATTACTGCCAATTTGACAATAAGTTGACCTATTATAGTGGAGAAGAAGAATGTCACCGTCCCTATGAACAGTACAGAGAAAGCGGTGCTTGTAAAAATACAGATTGTAACGAGTGTGACTTTAGATACCAAGGCTGTGATGAATGGGTGGAATGAGGTAAATGAATACAATAAAAGACTATTTCAAAGAGAAGGATGATTGGTATGAAAAGTGCTTAAAATGCCAACACAGCTACCGCAAAAACAACGATTCCGATATGATTTATTGTCGGTGCAGAAGAGGAAAATGTAATTTCAAAGAAGTGGAGGTCAAAAATGAAGTACAGAAAAAAGCCGGTGGTAATTGAAGCATATCAGACTGATAAGGAAATGATTATCCATACTCTTGAAGGAGATATGAAAGCATCTGTTGGTGATTTTATCATCACAGGAGTAAACGGAGAACAGTACCCTTGCAAGCCCGATATTTTTGAGAAAACCTATGAAAAGATAATAGAGAATTAACTAATAAGGAGGAATAAAAATGGAAAATTTAACACATAAAATGGTACAGTTCTTTAGCGGAGAGGATTTTGCAGAGCATGGTGATGAAGCAAGGTTGGAACTAACGCCTGCTGAATTAAGGCAGATTTCTAATCTCATGACGGAGAACGCAAAGCTTAAAACAGAATTGGATTTTATAAAAAAAGAAGCCACTCTTTATTGTCCTAAGTTCAAAGAACAACAAGAAAAATACAGGGTATTTCATACTGTCACTGCGGTTGAGAAATTTTTCAGTGTAATAGGGAATGATGATGCCATAGATGATATTTCTGTTCTCAAAGAGCTGGTGCGAAAAATAGAGGTAGAAAAATGACAAGAGAAGAATTAAAAGCCCATTGTAAAAGACAGATTGAAATGTGTGAATTTTGGGCACATGGCAAAGTTGAAGAACTTAACAATAGCAAGATATATCAGGAGCATAAGCTGATATTAGAATTGCTAGAGCAAGAGTCTATTCTTGACAAGATATTTTGTATAGCACACCCATTAAGCATTATGTCAACACCAGAGAGAGAGCACAAGGCGATAATGCAGATAGCAGAAATGCTAGAGCCGTTGTGTTTGCCAGAAAGTGAGGAATAAATATGGATGGAAAAACTAAAGATATTATGGGGATTATATCAGCAGTTGCTATAGCACCATCAGAATGTTCGGAGTGTGTTGCGTATTGTGCGGAAGGACGAATATCTTGTGAGTGTAGAGGGGATTTTCATCCAAAGACTTGTGAACATTCGTCATGTTATGAGGAAAGCGAGGGATAAGGAATGAGTAAATTAGCGGAAACAAATTCGATGATAGATTACATAACTAAGCTAGAGGAATCAGGTCTTAATGTTGATAAAACAGTAATATTAGCAGACATAGCAAAATCATTGGCTATGATAGCAGATAGGTTTTGTGGGACAGAAAGTGAGGAAAAGTAAATGGGCGGTAAATGGTCAATATGTGCAAGAAATTTAAAAGATGATTGTTGGAAAGTAAGTGATTATTCATGTAATTTCATTCAGTTTATTTTCAAGGGGATTTTTTGTTTGATTAAATATGATGTTGTTGATCTTGGTAAACACGGAAGATGAGCAGGTAGAAAGTGAGGAATAAATGGAACTAGCGACAGTACATGAAACGCTCATGATTGCATTAGATATCCCAAGATTTATTGAATACTCATTAGTCATTTTAATAATAGGTTATATTTTAGGGAAAAATAGGAGGATAAGAAATGAAAAGAGTAACTAAGATAACTATAATTTGCCCCATCGAAATAGATGATGATGTAGACGTGACAAACGAAACTGAATTGGATGATGCCCTGGAAGAAGCAGTAGGAGAGGATTTATTTTCTACGGAATATCTGAGCAAATGGGATGAGTTGGTAATTGAAGATAAGGGCGAGTGGGAAGATTAAACAACAGAAAAGAGGATGAGAAATGAAAGTAAAAGAGTTACGTGAAGCGCTGAGTAAGTTTCCAGACGATATGGAAGTCATGACCAAAAAAACGGAAATCTTCGGAAATATTGCTCATATTTTTAGTGTAAGGCAAGATTCGTATGGCTTTTTTGGTGCTGATATTCCATGCGTATTACTCACAGACGAAGATGATGAAGAGGGCGAAGAAGAGGAATGACAAAAACAGTATGCGATATTTGTGGTAAGGAAATGCCTTTAGAAATATATTCAAGATCAACTAAAGATTATAAATTTTGCATATCAAGTTATGGAAAAGTATGGGACATATGTTCTGAGTGCAGAAAAGAACTTGATGAGTGGATGAAAAAACGAAAGGCAGAAAGTGAGGACTAAATGGAAAAACTAATATCCATCCTAGTATGGCTTGATACGAAATTACATAAATGCATTCATAAGCAGTGGACGGGCATAGATGGTTATTGGATAGCCTATGGGAAGATAGCTAGAGAGTGAGATAGAAGATGGAAACAACGATTAACAATAAGGAATTGGCAACTGACTTACTTGCGCTTGCGGTCATGTGTGCAAATGAAGGATCAGATAATTGTGACATTACTTTAACCACATCAAAGGGCAAGATTAGATGTCATATTGAGTTTGAGGGAGTGGAAGATGGGAATAACAATCAACATAACTGAGGGCATCACCGACTATGAATTTTATAATGTGCCTGAAAAAGTAGCAAAAGCAATTATTACACTTCTACATGAATGTGAGAAAGATGATAGCACTATTGTTTCAGCTATCAGTGAGAGGTAGGAGATGAGAAAGCGTGAATTAATAGATAGGTCATTATTAGATATACCTAGTGATGATAATAAGTGGGAAGAATTGGTTAAATTTGCAGATGATGTAGCATGTGCAAATGAAATTACCGAGCAAGAAATAGTAAAGCCATATCTCGATAAATTAAAAGAACAAGTTGAGGAAAATTCAATTATTGATTATTCAGAAGATTTATATGATGGCGGTCAATTAGTTATCAATTATTTTGGACTTTGCCATATTATAGACAACCTATTATCAGAACAAGGAGAATGATATGGGAATGACGATAAAGGAAGCGCAAGAAATAATTTCAGAACCATTATATATGGAAAACGTACCGCAAAAGATAATTGATGCTCATAGAGTAGCGATAGAATGTATGCGCAAGTGTCATGAAATCGAAAAGATAATACATGATATACCTTATGGCGGTCAAACTGTTGTAAGGAGAATACAAGAGGTATTAGAAGATGGGAATGATTGATAAACCGTACAGAACGATAACAATGCCTAAATGTCCTTATTGTAATTACAAACATTCTAACTGTTCGCCTAGCAATTACAATTGGTCTAAATTGGTTGGAATGGCAACAGGCACAGGAAGTAGTGATGTTAAGTTAAAATGTGAGAATTGTGGAGAATATTACAGAGTTAGGTGTAATATAAGATTTTTCGGAAGTGGGGTAGAAGATGTTAGCAATTAAGGGAATGATAATACCCAATAACTGTGTTATATGCAATAGAATAGGATTACAACAAGTAATCGAATGTGACTTATATAATGGTTGCACTAACTGTGATAAACGTGGCAGACGTATCAGACACCCTGACTGCCCTTTAGTAGAGATTGAAGAGAATGAAGATGAGGAAGCGTGAATTATATTGGGATGAAGGTAATGGAAGAGTTGTTAAAGAAAATGACGATGGATATTATGCACCTATTATAAGGGGATGTGACTCAGTTACTACTATTGAAGCGTATGAAGTATATGGACATGGAGTAGGTGCAAGAATTGATATTGCTTATACAGAAGAAGATAAGAAAAATCACGATATGTATGATTATAGAGAATTGATATTACGTCAACATGGATTGACTTATTCAGATTTAGGTAATTTATTAACACTTACGATTCCAAGTAATAAGTATGATGAGGTAATAGAGGAATATTATGGATGAAAAGTGAGGTGAGAGATGGGAATGTCAATTGATGAAGCTATTAGACGGATAGACGAGCATAACTACATACATCAGCAAAAAGAACCAAGAGCAGTTTATATTACAGAGGCATTTGATACATTGATAGGTGTTGTCAAGAAGTATCAGAAGATAGAGCAGATAGTAGAGCATTGGGCATGTTGTGGTAATCCATCAGATTCAATGATAGCTATTAGTGAGGTAATAGAAGATGGCAAAGATACATGATAAGTATGTCATTGAATTAAAAGAGGTAATAAAAGGTTATGGAAATGACCCACAAGTAAAAGACCCACTTAGATTTCCGTGCGATTATAAGTTTTATGAAATAGATGGTGTGGCTATTTGTGAGAATAGCTTTAAGAAAATGAAAAAGCTTGAAGATATTGCAATTACCAAAGACCAATATAAAGAAAACCTAACAGAGTTAAGAAGCATGGCATTAATAGTAAAACATAACACAGCCAGTGTAGATCCACTTATTGACAGGCTGGATGATTTATTAAGTGAGGTGAATGATGGATCATAAGCATTGGAGATTAGAACATTGTATTGGAAAACGAGTCAAAATCGTGTTTAAGGATGGAAATTGGTGCGAGGGAATATTAGCACATAAACCTAATGAGTGGCGGTATGGTATGAATGGTTGTGATTGGCACAGTTCAACAAACCACGAAAAAGACCATCACATATCTGGGTGGTTTCTGTTTTGCCATAGCAATGTGAGAGTAATACAGGAGAAGGAAGATGGGAATGTCGATTGAGAAATTGATAACTTTCTGCGAGGAAGAGGAATACAATCATAGGCTAAAATGTAAAAGATATGATGATGCAAGCGGATATGCACGTTCTAAAGACAAAAATATTAGAACTGCTGATGCTATAAGAGAAGATACTTATGCTGGCTTTTACAAGGAGATATCAGAAACCATGCATAAGTATCAGAAGATAACAGAGATAGTAAAGTCTAAAACTACTAGGGTATCTTATGATATTGGATTTAGACAAATTAAAAAGGTGATAGAAGATGGGAAAGGCAATTGATTCATATTGGAACGAAGAAGATAGTAGCGAAATAATATGCCCTTATTGTAGAGAAAAATATACTCCAACCTATGAGGAAACAATAATCGGTGGGAAGTGTGTAGATTGTTATGATGAGCACGAAGTACAGACAGTAACTTGTGATAGTTGCGGTAAGAAATTTACGATTGAGCCATATTTAAGCGGTTGGAGTTATAGAACAGAAACAATAGATGGAGAAATGACAAACCAGGAGCATGAAGAAGAATGGGAATGACAATTGATAAAAGCACGAGAATACTTGTAGACAGGTATATTGATACTTATGTGGTATGTGGTGGGGCTAATTATAATCCCGCAATCAATATCACTAGAGATGATTACGAAGCATTCCAAGTAGCAATAGATACCATGCATAAGTATCAGAAAATTAAAGAAATAGTTACAAACAAAGAATTAGAATGGGGGAATACAAGTGTAAGAGCTAATGCACTCTTGGAAGTTAAAAAGGTGGTAGAAGATGGGGATGACACAACTAACACAGGAAGTAATTGAGCGTGATTACTGTCCTCGTTGTCTACACTACATTGATAAACAGTATATATACAAAGATTATGAAAGTGGCATAACTATTACAATGGGAACAGTAAAAGATTGTAAATTTCATACTGATACAAGTTGGATATGTGATTTCAAAGAGGTAGAAGATGGGAATGACTAGAGAAGAGATCATAGCAGATGAAAGATACCATACCTGCGGAAGATGCAGATGGGGAGATTTAAACGAAGATTATTATCCCTGCAATAAGTGTATTCATAGTGTTGATAAACGAGAGGATTTTTGGCAGTACGCAGAAGAGGTAGAAGATGGGAAAAAGGTGATTGATGCTGATGGTGCAAAAGAAATTCTTTACGTGAGCAAAGATAGAATCGCAAACAACTTAAGGAATCAGATTACCTCTTATATCAGAGAAAATTATATCCCCAAAGCCGACTACGAAAACCGATTAAAAACTGATATGGTGGCTATGCTGACAGAGATACAGTTGGATATTGAAAAACATACTATGACAAGCGGTGTAACTAATCAATTTACGTGGAATGAGTGCATAGCTTGTTGTAGTAGAGCTATCCAACAGAAAATCAATGAATTAAAGGCAGAAAGTGAGAAAAGTAAGCATGTTTAAAAAGAAAAAGAATATGTTTGGGAAGTACCCTTGTAATGATTATTTGAATAATGCTTTAAGATTTTTACTTAGAAATGGTGAAGGTGACAGGGAACTTGCAATAGAAGAAATTGTCTATGCGATTAGCAAAGCTGACGGATATTTATATGATGATGTAAAAGAGAAAATCAATACTTTAAAGGAGAAAAGTAAGCATGTTTAAGTATATTTGGATAATTATGATTGTTTTCGTGGTTGGGGTTTTTGCAGCATATACAGTTTATTGCTGTATTCAGGAGTCTAAAGATGCAGCATCACTACAAGACTGGTTTGACAATATGTGTATGGATCACGAGAAGATTGTAATAGGCTGGATTAGCATTTTCATAATTGCAGTAATATTTCTGTTTGCTAGCAGCTTTGTAGCGTTTTGTTTTAATTTTGGGTAAGGAGAACAAAATGAATAAATATCAGAATTTAAGAGTATTAAGCAATAACTCAGCTATAAATAATAGTATGTCTGAAGATCCTGTTCAGGAGATTGCAAATCTAATTAAGGCAACTGGACAAAATAGAAACCAAAGAAGATATTTAACTAAAAAACTAGGTAAGATTCAAACGATTCAAAGACATGTGCAAGACCATGTTGACAGATCAGCTTATAAACAGTATGCAGCTGAATGTGATGAACATATGAGATTATTCTTTGCATTATTAGGAATTTGTCTTGTTAAAAATTATGGGAAAAGCGAAGACGAGCTGGAAGAACTCTTTGACATGTTAAATGCTTATCTTGCTGAATACCAGGGAGTACCAGTAGATGATATTTGCAAGATATTTTATGAGTTAACTGGAATAGAGTTAGTATCTGAATGAGGTAAGAAGATGATTTCAGCTGAACATGCATATAGAGAAGCAAAGTATAGAAAAAAAGTTGAAGAGGTGAAAAAGCAGTTGGAGCAAGAAATCCAAAAATCAATTCAAGGCGGATTGTTCACTGCGACTATAAAAGTAAATACTGATGTTTGCGATGAAATACGAACTATTTTAAAAGAAGAACTTGAAGTATTGGGGTATAAAGTTCTAATCACAAATGTCAACATGGAATACAAGAATGCTCCCGTAGATCAAAGGCCATGGTATGACTCGATAACTGTTGATTTCGGGATGGGAGAAACAAATGGGAAAAGTAGTTGATATAGAAGAAAATATGCCCCATGAAGTGGCTGAACTGATTTGCCTGAATTGTCATAGAAGATGGATAGGAATATGGCCACAAAAAACTTTGCTTAAAGACTTACATTGTAAATGCGGTTGCATAGGACTTGTTATCAAGACAGGACAAACTATCGAACAGAATGATAGAATATATTGATAAATATATACTAAGTATCAAGAAAATGTGTTATATTAAAATAGTTATCAATATATTTTGTAAGGGAGATAAAAGATGTCATCAAAAGAGTTTCAAGAGGCATGTAAGTACATGACAGAAGAAGAAAAAGATCTTATGGGGGAATTATATATGAGCGGAGAAAATCATGATTGTCATGTATGGGTAAAGTATTGTGATGTTGAAAAAATTGTTGGAAAAATCATTTTAGGGAGAAAAGAGCGTGGAAATTTGTAAAAACATGCAAAAGTTAAGGGAATGGCTAGACTTCTTTAAAATACAATGGACAAATGAATCTGAAGATTATGATAGGTGGGAGGAAAAATAGATGAAAAAGCTAAACATAAATGAAGTTGGCCGAATAATGGACGAACTTATATATAAAAATGATATTAAACTATTGATCTCAATTCCTGAAAATTCTAGGGAACTAAATATCCAGTCTAATTTCTTTGATACCCCTTCTACAAATTTATATATTCTCCTAAATGCGCTTGGAAAAACATTCAAGGATCTTTTAAACACAGGTATGATTGATGAATCAAAAAAGGAAGCATTCTTGGATGGGATGTTGCAGCTTGTTAGGAAAGACATATTAAAAACATGGGAGACACAGGATGAACCCTAATGATTACATTGATTATTTAATGAACAAGAAAAAAAGAAAAGATAAAACTGATCTTATTCTCGATATGTGCTGGGGATGCTGCTTTGGCCTTGTTATGGCATGTGTGATTACTGGCTCTATAGGATCGTGGTTGTGTGGACTTCAATTGGTAGTCTGGACAATAAACGGAATAATGAAAGGGATTGTATATCAGAAAAATCGGAGACTTAACGAGTTGTGGAAGGAAATGATAAATAATACAGAAAATAACGAGGAGAGGGAAATAAAATGAATAATGAAATGAATAATGAAATGAAAGGAAAGGCAATAAAAAAATTAATGGAAATATCAGGGGGGAATCCTGGATGTCTGATGTTTATAGCAGCGGCTACAGCAGATGCTAAGAATGAAAGGGATTTTCTCAGGCTGACTGCTGGATTAACAAGAATGGAAGCTTTACAGGTCGTTGGGGATAAGTTGTATATGCTGTGGAATGATTGCTGCGGAAGGAATGTAAGAAAAACAATTGATGTCATGATGGACAATTCCACCGTTAACATAATTGAACATATCAATTATTCAAAGGGAAGAGGAATACCTTATGAACCGTGATAAAGCAATAATAATACATCGAATTGGAATATTTGTTCTTATATTTGGTTTTACGATTACGACTTTGGGTGTTTCACTAGGAAAGACTCATGATATAACAAACGGCTTTTTGCTAGCTATGTGGACATGGAACGGATTTTTGCTAGGGAAAAACTTAGAGAAAAAACGAGAACTTAAAGAAAAACAATAGTAAACCATACGAGAATAGGAGAAACAATCATGATATCTAGTGATAATGGAGTAATTAAAATTAATGGCTGCCCAATGTCAGTATTAAAAGATGCATTGGGCCTTATTTATGCAGTTGATATGACCCTTAAGAAAAATCCAGTATTACACCATTTATATAAAGATGGTCTTAAACGGCTTGCAAGTGATGATATGGAGGATTATATTGCTGATTTTAAACAATTTGATTCAGAAGAAGAACTTAAAAAATATATGGCTAACATGAAATCCGGCGAAGGAAAAAGAGGAACATTTGAGGATATGTTTGGAGATTTATTTTCTTGATAGAAAAACACAGCGTTTAGATTTAATCGTGTTGCGAAAGGAATGAAATCAATGGAATCTTCAAAAGAAAAAGAGTATATCCATTATGGCGCGACCACTCTACATAAAATAAAACCAATTAAAAATTGCCCATATTTCACAAAGCCTGATGGAGGATTATGGGCAAGCCCTGTAGATGCAAAATTTGGTTGGAAAGAATGGTGTGAAAGGGAACACTTTAGAAAGAACAGTGAAGATAATGCATTCCGGTTCAGGGTGAAGAATCCATCCAAGATCATTCACATAAGAGATGTAAAGGATTTGGAGAAACTTCCAATGTAGAAATCTAAATTTGGATTAGAAGATCCAACAATGATGTTTCTCGATTTTGAGAAAATTCAAAAAGATTATGATGGAATTGAGCTGCACCTGTCAGAAGAAAAACTGACTCGTGAGACTTTCTGTAAAGGATTGTATTTCAAACTATATGGATGGGATTGTGATTCAATTCTGATTTTCCATGAGAATGCCATAGAGGTTGTTAACTGAAATGAAAAGCAAAGATATAAAGGATGCAATCATCGTTTGTCCAACAAGAAAGAGAGCATTTATGGAATGGGACAGAATTACCCGCGCATTTGCTCCAGCCATTAAATTCAAAAATAAGAAAAAGCTGAGTATCACAATGGAAAATGGACAAATGATGATTTTTGTAAGTAATCAAGAAGGACGCAGAATGATCGTTGGTTTTCCAAATGATTTTGTGACCTTTAGCATAGAAACATTCGAGACCATGTTGAAAGAGGCAATTAAGGAACGAGTGGAGAAAAGGAGCATGAATAAAGATGGCAAAGATACTAATTACAATTTCAGATGAAAAATATAATAACTTGATGTATGGAGAAAGTGTTGACGAAGAGGATGCCTTTGAAGCAGTTGATTGTATATGTAATGGCACTGTAATTTCTAGCAATGCTACTAATGGAGATATGATTAAGAACATATTTCCAAATTGTGTTATTGATGAAGATTTTGATGGCGCAGTAATTACTAATATTGATACTCAGCAATATTGGAAAAAAGATTGGTGGAATGCGCCATATAAAGAAACCAACCTATTAACAGATCAAGGAGAAAAAGAATGCTAAGTTTAGAATACGTTAAAGAACATATATCGGAGATTGAGAAGACTTCATTTATAGATCCAAGATTTACTAAGAGATTTATTGATTTCATTCCAACAGATGAATGGGAGAAATATGGGTTTAGATACGCTGGAAAAAATGAAATAGTTCCTAAAGAATGGACTGAAGAAAACAT
>DFFQ01000054.1 GCA_002371025.1 Lachnospiraceae bacterium UBA3772
CCTTGATGCCATAACTGAAAGAGCGCTGGATAAAACAATAAGCGAGTATACAAAAGATATGACAGTTATATTTATAGCTCACAGACTAAGTACTATAAAGAACTGTGACAAAATATGCGTTATGGAAAAAGGAAGTATCATTGAAATGGGAAATCATAAGGGATTAATTGACTTAAATGGAAAATATAAGAAATTGGTAGATCAGCAGAGTCTGGAGGTTTCAAGATGAAAAAAGTTATCGTTGATATAAGTGACATAACTGACAGTGTCGAATTATATGAATCTAAGCCTAATCCATTTATGATATATACCATTTATACTATACTGTTGATTTTCCTGATTGCAGTTGTCTGGGCTTCATTTTTTAAAATTGACGAAGTGGTCAACTGCGATGGGTTAATAAAGGGAGAAAGTGAAATATATAGTATAAGCTCTGGAGTGTCAGGAGAGATTTCAGAATGTAATGTTATAAATGGACAATATATAAATAAAGGAGATATCCTTTACATTATTTCTGTTGATGACCTTGGAAATAAAATCGAAGAGTATCAGAAAACTTTGGATGAGACAGAACAAAGAATTAAAATGCTTGAGGAATATAAAAAATCTCTTGATAGTGAAAATGATCTCTCGGCTGATTTTAAGGATAATAAATATTATGAGGAATTCTCTAACAGAAGGAAATTACTGTATGCCAGTATAAATTATCAAAATTCAGGAAATAACAGACAGGCTGAGGCTTATCAGGGAAATGCCAGTTCTATCAGTGATACAATAGAAGAATATAATTCTAAGGTTGAAAAATTAGAAGATGCAGAGGAGTGTATACTTAATAGGAATAATACATTTAATAATAGCGATTCTTATTATTATAGTCTGGTAAATGGATATATATCAACGTATGAGCTTACTGCTGCGACTTATGATAGTAAGATTGCTGAATATCAGACACAGATTGATCTTTTAGATCTTCAGATAGAAAATGCAGATAATAACACTGCTACTATTGACCCCAAGTCTCAAGTAATGAGCACTGATGATTTAGAAAATGCGGAAAAAACTGAAGAAGATAATCCATTGAAAAGTAGTGAAAATGATATCGATGTTGAAAATCTTAAAACTCAAAAGGAAGCATATGAAACAAATAAAGAATCTGTAGCACAGGAAAAAGCAAAAGCTCTTAAAAAGATAGAAGAAACTCAGATTTCAAATATAGAGCAGACTATTGAAGGATATAAAACAACAATAATAAATCTTTCTTCAAATAAAAGTAATATGGAAAGCCAACTTGTAGCAATTCCAGATAATTCATCTGCAAATGAAGTAGCTATTCTTACTGAAAAGAAGAACGTGGATAAAGAAATACTGGATTGTCAGGCGAAAAAAGATGAATGTGAATCTTACTTAAATAGCTTTAACATAAAGAATGATAAGTGTGTCATAACTGCTCAGACTGAGGGATATTATTATTCCAGGGATGATATAAAAGTTGGTAGTTATATTCAGGAGGGGAGTTTACTAGGCAGCATTTATCCGGAACAAGAAGTCGGTTTTTATATTGAAATTTATGTAAGAAATTCTGATATAGGTCATGTTGTGGAAGGACAGGATGTTAAGTTTGAAATTTCAGCATTTCCAGCGAGAGAGTATGGATATGTTTATGGAAAAGTAGAAAATATCTCAAAAGATATTACAGTAAATGAAAAAACGGGAATGGCTTATTATATTGTTAAAGTAAAATGCTGTGAAAATGACAAAAATAAAGGAAAGAAATGTGACATAGCATTAAAAACAGGGATGGCTTGTCGGGGTAATATCATTGTGGGTGAAAAGACAGTGATGACTTATCTTTTGGAAAAAATAAACTTGACTGACTGATAGTAAATATAGTATTAAAACACAGTAGCTGTGCCTTTGGGCACAGCTATTTTTTAACATACTATGAATAAACTGTAAAAAAATTCACAAAAATATCAGACTATTAAGGGGCTATTAGTTTGACCGTAAAAATTGCATATTATATAATAAAATATACTATAAATAATAGGTTAAGTGTACCTAAATTGATATGAGGAACATTTAGGTAGTAGGTTAATTTAAGGCATATTGCCTTAGGTGGAAAGTTATATGAGAGGGTTTGTTTATGAAGAATATGCAGGGCAAAAAACTTCATAAAAACATAGAATTCAGGGCGAATAATAAGGGTTTTACTTTGACTGAACTTATAGTTACATTGGTGGTAATGACTATAGTTGCAAGTATATCTGCATCTATTATAATTGCCTGGCAGGCAAGGGTAAAATTCAGACGTCAGAATGAGAATGCTAAGACAATCTATACGGCAGCCGCAAATCAGCTGACATCTCTTAATGCGGGAAATTCTCTCGAAATATTTACAAATAACTTCTTAGATGGTGACGGCCATTATACCGTTAATTGTAAACCAATAGATCCTGTTACGCTTTCTAATCCACAAGGGGGACATTATACATTAGATGGAGTATGGAAGGGACAGGCTCAGTATACAATTGTATCAATCAGAACCCATAAAGGTGATTACGGAAAATATATAAAAGGTGAACTTACTGATAAACAGGCATCTTTAGTATTCCAACTGCTTTCTGACAGCATTACTGATGGAGGCCTTCTTAATGGTGCAATAGCAATAGAATTTTCTCCTGAAGCAGGTCAGGTTTTTGCTGTATGCTACAGCGATTCTATTGACTATCTTCTTTACGCATCAGAACTTTCGGGTTCTCAAAATATCAATGATGATCCAACAATCAATAAGAGAAAAGAAGAAGATCGTGAAAAATTCATGATCGGTTATTTTGGTGTGGATGAAATGTCCGTAGAACAAAAAGATCCATACCCAATCCTCAGTGCAAAAATCTGCGCCGAAGTCTGCAATGAGGATGTCTTTGGCTTAAAGATTTATACAAATAATCCTGATATAAAAGGCTCCTTAGGAAATCTCAGCTATGAATTTACCCTTAAACAGGGCACAACAAAATATAAGGTTGAAATGACTAATAGCAATTCAAACAAGGTTACAGACAAGTGGAAAGCAGTAACCCTTGTGATGACACCATATGTAAATGGCAATCTGGCTAATAATAAAAAAGTGAATATTACAGTTCCTGCAAGAGTTGTTAATTCTGATGGTTTTGAAAATATATATTTTGCTTTTGATGCAGTGGATATACAGGCCCAGACTACATACTATAATATTACGGATGAAGAAGATACTAATATAAACTTATTTGATTCTACTTACAGTTTTTGTAGATTTATCCGTAAGGAGATGCTTAATCAGGATAATATTACATTCGAAGTGGAAAAAATTGTTGGTAAAAATACGTCAAATCAGAATATAGATATACCTAAGGGGGATGTAACATATCCAAAGTCAAATGAAGGTAATACAGTAGCCTCGTCACCTCTGTTTGCAAGTAGATTAGTTGCTGGAAATGAGGTAAATTATGGCATTAGCAATTTTAGACATTTATATAATATCAGGTATGTGGAAGAAGGCGTTGCTGTAAAAGTCAATAAGGATACAGGGGAAGTTATTAAATCAAACAAAGTTGAGCAAAAGACAGGAAATAAGAGATTTAGTATATCAGAAAATCTTGACTGGCAGGCTTTTGTTGATAACAGAAGTGTTTTTAGTAGTTCTAGTCATGTGGCAATTTCAGGGGTAGAAACGGGAACGGTAAATATTGCTCCAGGAACAGAAGTAAAATATCCATCATATTATTACTTTTCAAACAAGTCTGAACTTACTTCTGTTGAACCAAAGTCTAAAAAAATGATATCTAATCTAAGCATTGACTATGATGCTAATGGTGTTTATGAAGTAAATATTATAAATGCAGAGTATTCAGCAGGACTGTTTATTGAAAATGAAGGTGAGATTTCATATATAGACTTGAATAAAATTAAAGTTATAGGTTCAAAAACAACTGGGACCCTTGCTGCTTGTAATAAAGGAAGCATTAATAACGTTAAAATAAGCGGGGAAAGTATTGTAACAGGAGGAAATGCTACAGGAGGGGTTGTAGGTGATAATGAAACTACGGGAGAATTAAAGGATATAGAAATAGATTCTGAGGTGGTTGTTACAGGAAAGAACTTTGTAGGTGGTCTTACAGGAGTTAACAGAAGTAATAAATATGGTGATTATGAAATTAATCCCAAGAGTATTAAAGGAAACTACTTTATAGGTGGCCTTATTGGTGGAAATTTTACAATCCTTTCAGAAAATCAGACTATAATGCTTAAGGAAGGAAAGGTTCCGCAATTGATAGAGGGATATTCCTTTGTTGGAGGAGTTATAGGTTATAATAGTCTTTCGTCAGCTGTTAATGATATTAACAGACAAATAAGACAGTTGAATGAATTAGTGGATGGACATCAGTATCCCGGAAACACATATGATGCAAGTAAGGATTTTAATAAAGATGATTTTGTAAAAACATCTGCAGCAAGTTCGAATGGAAAAAAATTAATAATTGCAACAACTGAAACAGAAGACGAAAATTCTGTAAAAAAATATGATGTAATTCAATTCCCAGAATATAACGAAGATGATGAGAGGGGGGTTAGTGCAATAAGCCATGCAGCAGGAATATGTGGGTTTAATAGTAAATATTCGGAAATAGAAGTTCTTTGTCCTGTTGAAATGGGTCTTAAGGGTAAAGAGACGGAATATACTTATCAAAATTATATTCCAGGGACAGGTACAACAAAATACTATATAGTTTTATCATCTGGCAATTTTTGGTCGGATGGTCCTGTAAGTTGGGCCAACGAGTTTGAATTAACATATTCAGGTGGTAAATATAAATTTGAAAAGTCATGGAGTTTTATAATAGGAAGATATGCGATGTCTGGCGAATTGAAATGTAAGGATTATGGTTTGGGAACGGATGCTACTCCAGATGGAAACAGCAAATACTTTTCTAAAGCGGATTTGGATTATTTATATGATACTGGTAAAAAGATAACGGTTGATGTAACAACTAAATATATCACCGGATGGATTACTTGGTGGTCATCAAATAAAACACTTACTTACACAATTGATAGACGTACCACTGGAAATCAGGGGCATTATGAAACAACAACGGCTCATGTTAACAAGGGCGAATATTATGCCGGTGTTGTTGCTGAAAATTATGGAACTCTAACAGTAAAAGGAGATGTAAAAGCAGACTTAAAGGGTGAAAGGGCTATAGGTGGTTTGGTATCTGAGAATAATAAGGGCGCAGTACTTAATGTAGAAGCAAATGTGGAGGTTGATCTTGAGGCTGAGAGAAATAATAATTACACAGCTAGCGCCTACATTAATAATCTTAATGCAGGTGGTTACGCAGCTAATAATTTTGGAGTAATCAACAACAGCTTTGCAGATGAAAATACCGGAGATATAAAATTTGTAGAAGTTAATATTGAAAATATAAAAGCATACACTTACGCTGGAGGAATTATAGGCTATCAAGATTCAACAGATGCTCTTTCGTTAAGTAAGATTCAGATTAAGGGAAAAGTACCAGAAAATTCCCAGCAAGGATCAGGCGGAGAAGGACAGAATAAACCACTGATAGAATCGGAGAACCAACATGCAGGAGGAATGATTGCAAGAGCTGTTACAGATGTGATTATAGAAGACTCTCTTAATGGAGTTGATGTTAAAGCTAAAGAAACAGCAGCAGGGATTATTGGAGAATTACATGGTAATGCAGATTCTACAATAAAGAATTGCCATAATAAAGGTGAGATAGAAGCAAATTATGCAGCAGGTATTTTAGCTAAGGTTTCAACTTATCAGAGCCATAGTGTAAATAATATTTATCTTACATCCTGCACTAATTCAGGTTATATCGATGGAGAGTACTCAGCTGGAATAGCATCGGATACCGCAGAAAAAGGAACATTTAATACCTGTAGAAATTATGTAACCACAAAAGACGAGGGAAATGACCTTGATTCAGGAATAACACTTGGAACTGCAAAAAAGATAGTGTACTGCCTTGATGGTGCTGATAATTCAACTCATATTTCAAATGATACTTCAAAGGAATATCTGAACTTCTACTTTGGAGATGAGGAACTTTATTATGGAGATAAATACAGAGTTCAGACTCAGCAGATTTATGGTTATTATCTGGATGAATTTAACGATGATCATAGTTGCTATTTTAATCCAAATGTTTATAAGGGAGTAGATGATGATGGTTATGAGCCATCCAGTAGTCAGACACATAAACCACGCCACATGACTGATCTGAGCGGAAATATTAATTCTATAGCTGATTATGTACTTGATAAGGATGCAGAGGCGTACCAGAATCCTACAACAGAAACATATCCAAATGGAATTGGTATTTGGGAACTACATTCCGATAACTATAATAATCGTAAGACATATACAGTTATCTCAAACGAAATACTTGATAAAAATGGTAAGTTCAATCCTACAAAGGTTCAGGATGTAAGTATCGTTTGGAATAATGCAACAATAGATTATCCGACTGTAATAGCTGAAAATAAAACGGATATGTATAATCAGGTAACTTCGTCAGGGATTAGTGCTAATGGACCTTTATGGGGAAATATATGGGGAGGTTTTATTGCTAGAAGGTATACTTATAGTAATGGAATCTGGGTTGTTGAGCCTGATGTTACATCGCAGAATGGAATAATACTAATGGATTGGATGCCTTATATTTATAATAATCAGGAAGAATTTGAAGGCGATTCAGATGCACAGATTGTAATACAAGCTATAGATATCTGCTTTAATGGGGATATAAACGACTTTAATGAATATTTTCAAGTGTATTATTATTATAATTACATTGATTACTATAACGCTCATGGTTTCGATAGCACCTATAACGCCTATATGGCAGATGTGTGGCCTAAGTTTATAGCACATCTTTATGACCTTCTTCATCCATATGTTACTTATGACTATCAGGTGCAGGTTAAATCTGTTGCGGCAGATGGGAATGAAAAAAATAAGTATTATCTTAGAAGTTGTACAGTTGTTGATGCTGACTATGCGATTGATACTCTTGATCTTTCAACTACTTCTAATGCAGTAGGAGACATTGATATAAATACAGTGGTTGTAATTAATATAGAATTAAGAAATGCCACAACTAATGTTAAAGCTTTTAAGGATAAAGTATCTATCAGAGCGCTCTACTGGACGCCGGAAGGTGAAAACACATCAGTTCCTATGAATAAGGAGATTGTTGTAAATATGGGAGATGTTGAATTTGAGGATGCTTTAGAGGCAGCAAAGACAGAACATGAAACTATATTAACTTCTTATAAAGATGATAACGATGATCGATTCTTTATAGGATTTAAAGGTGCTTATACAGGAATTGATGGGCTATCCCAAGATCCGTCACCTGCATCTAACAGTGGATGGACTAAAGATATAGGCTATAGCATGATGGAAGAACAAGATAAGAAGTATCTTACCTTCATCCGGAACATAAAAGATTCTGGAGCTGGTCTTGAAATCCAGCCGGATCTTACGCCTATACCAAACTGGAATGGGCACTAATTAATGAAAAGTAACATAGTAAGTAAAAAATAAATCAGGAAGGGAGGTCGTGACATGGAGACATCAAGAAAAAACAAAAACAATAATAAGGGCGCGGCTCTTGTATTTGCAATAGTTTGTCTTACTGTTGTCATGGCCTTCTGCTTCCTGATACTTATTGTGGCTTATAAATTTTTATCATCTACCAATAATAAAAAGAACTTCCTGCAGGCATCGGAAGCTGCAAAATCATTTTCAGATGTAATGGAAAAGAAAATCACCTTGGCAGAAGGTGGGACTAACAATGTATATAACTACTTGAAGCAAAATATGGATGAGACTAAATGGCCATCTTTCTATACAAAAGATAATATAGACGGTATAAGTTCAGCTGAGGGTATCTCTCCAACGGGTCATTTGGAAGATGATAGTTTTAGATATTTCAATCTTACGGGAGATGACAAGAACTGTACTACATCGGTTTGCATGTATTGGATAAGGACAGGAACTGATCAAAACGGAGCCATTTTACATGTAAGAACTATTTCAACTTGTGGAGAACAGACTTATATGGTGGAAGCTATATATAAATTAAGTATAACTGTAAGTGGAAATGACCAGACTTGGACCTGGAGTCTTAAATCCAAGATGTACTAGTAAAAAAAGATGTTAAGTTGCCAAAAGGAGCAAAGGATTATGGATAAGAAAGGAAGCGAACTTAATAATGAGGGATCTACCATGATAGAGGTTCTGATTGCTTTTCTTCTTGTATCCATTATACTTGGAGCTCTCTATCAGGTGGTTAAATTCTCCAGCAATATGTACATGAAATCTGTTGATATGAAGCGACAGATTCAGGCTTTTGAGACAGAAATGTATAAAAAACCTATTGATTCAACAAAACTGGATGTGACAGAAAGTGGTGCATCCTTAACACTTACATTGGATAGAAGCAGAGGAGCTGGAAAAACAGGAAGAGGAAATGTTATCACGGCGGGAAATATGGCTCTTGGAACTGTAAATATAACTATGTATGAACAGTTAGAAGACGGAACAACAGGATATAGAATAAGACTATTTAGATACAAAGCGGAGTAAAATTTTGAAATGGGGTGCTTGGTATGAAGGCCGTTGAAATTCTTAAAAGAAAAATTCATAAGAAAACAGCCGAAAATAAAGGCGCCACATTGGTAGAAATGGTTGTGGTATTTGCACTTCTATCCATTTTTATGGTGAGTGTAACTCAGGTAATATCTTCGGCTGTTATGTTATTTAATAATATCAATTTTGTTGCAGCAGAGACGGAAGTGGAAGATATGATAATGACCAAGGTGTCGGGGGTACTTTCTAGTGCGAATGGCGAGATAGATCCTCCGGATTTAGGGACAAATAATTCAAATCCAGATGTTAATACAACGGTAAAGATGTTTGACAGAACCAGAACTAAAATTGAGATGGGAGTTTCGGATAATAAGTTATATGTTAAATATCCATCCGTAGAAATTACCGGGGTTCCTACAACTAATCCAGAAACAAATGGTGAGAGACTAGCGACTAATCCGTATATTTGGACATTTCCTGAGAAATCTTACCAGGGATTTTATATTAAGAATTTAAAAATTGAAAAGGCAGGAGCGGGGTATCCGGCCAATGTATATAAGATAAGTCTTACTTTGGGGAGAGAAGGCTTTGCTGATGTAACATCAGTAAAATATATTAAATGCTTCAGTTTGCCGGAAACTGGACACTAAGGGCAAAATAGTGAAAAAAGAAATAGTAAAAAAGAAAAAAGCAATAATAGCAGAAAACTAGAAATGGGGAATTTTTTATTTATGGGGGGCGCTTATGGAAGAAAAAGGAAAAACCAGAGCACTAATACAAAAAATGCTAAAGATATTTTTAATTGCATTTGGAATTCTTGTAGTGGCTGCGGTTGCATTTACATTTTTTAAGATTGATACAGATGGAAGACATGCCTTAAGAGAGGCAAAAAACGTTAAACTTGCTTTAAGAACCATAGATATAGAATATTATGGAAAAGGTTCAACAGTTTATAATCCGGAAAGTATGAATGGTTTGTCTCCGGGGGTTATAGAGGAAGTAAGAAAGCTGATGCCAAGCAGCGAAGGGGAGGTAACAATTCTTTCTTATGACAAAAAGAAAAGGGAGATAACAGGGCTTCTTTATATTACAGGACATTATCAGATTATTTATCTTGAAGATAAAGATAAAACAGAATGGTCCATTAATTACATGTGGCAGATAGCGGATTTTGTTGAAGATAAAGACTAAATTCGAAGAGTTGAATAATAGAAACAAAATTAAAAGTGTAAATAAAAATGTGGATTAAATTGGAAAACAGAGATGATAGACTTATTTATTTTATTGGCGAGAACGATTATTGAATTAATAATGTTTGCTATTGGAGCCAGCGTATTCTCATTTTTAAATGTAGTAATATACAGACTTCCAAGAAAGATAACATTTACAAATGATAAATCAAGATGTACAACATGCGGACATGAGCTTTCCTATAAGGATATGATTCCAGTATTATCTTGGATCATGCTTAAAGGTAGATGTCGATATTGTAACAATAAGGTATCACCAAGATATATGATTGTGGAAACTATCGGAGGTATATCGGCAGTGATATCAACTCTTATTTTAGGAATAACCTTTAAAGCTTTAGGGGCTTTTGTTATATCGGGAGTTCTTACGGTGGTTTTGTTTATAGCCATTGATAAGATAAGGGGTGTAGGTTGAGGATTGTTACAGTTAGGAGGGAGATATGGAGACTTTCAGATATAAAGCCAGAGATGAAAAAGGAAAAACTGTCTCAGGCGTTATGCAGGCTAATAGTGAAATAGATCTGCATGAGAAATTAAAAGCTGAAAATAAGCTCCTGATTGATGCAAAGCTGAATTCCAAGGTGAAAACCGGAAAAAGGATGAAGAATGACAGACTTTCGGATTTTGCCAGAAATCTCAGTAAGCTGCTGGGAGCAGGAGTATCTCTTGTAAGGACCATGAGTATCATTTCGGATGATGAGTCCATTAAAGAGAACGAGAGAAAATTATATAAAGATATTTTAAGGCAGATAAGGTCAGGTATTCCATTTTCAGACGCTATAGCAAACGAGGGAGATACATTTCCAACCCTTTTTGTAAATATGATGCGAAGCTCAGAACAGAGCGGAAATATGGATAAGACCGCTGCTAATATGGCGGATTATTATGCCAAGGAATATAGATTGAACCAAAAAATATCAAGTTCCATGGTTTATCCAAAGATTCTTTCTGTGCTTATTGTTATTGTAGTAGCTATAATCATGGGATTTGTTATTCCACAGTTTAGTTCGCTCTTTGAATCTATGGAAACCTTGCCTCTTCCAACCACAATACTTCTTGGAATTAGTAATTTTGTAGCAAAGAAATGGTACGTTTTATTATTCTTTGCCATGATTCTATTTATGATATGGGTTGTGATTGGAAGTATTCCAGGGGTTAAATTATGGAAGGCAAAGGTGGAAATACATATGCCGGTAATAGGAAAGCTAAGAAAGGTTGTATACACAGCAAGATTTGCCAGAACACTTTCAAGTCTTTATGCGGCAGGTATGCCTATAGTTTCGTGCCTTAATATAGCTAAGACTACTATAGGAAATGCATATATAGAAAAACAGTTTGATGACATGATAGCAAAGGTTAGAGCAGGCGGAAATTTAAGTGAAGCCATAGAGGGGATAGACGGCTTTGTTAAGAAGCTTCCATCCTCCATTATGGTTGGTGAAGAAACAGGTCAGTTGGATTCTATGCTTATATCCATTGCAGATCAGATGGACTATGATTCAGAGATCGCAACTGAAAAACTGGTAGCCATGATAGAACCTGTAATGATTGTCGTAATGGCGGTAGTGGTAGGTTTTATTATCATAGCGGTTATTCAGCCTATTTATTCATCGTATCAGACGATTTCTAACTCGGTATAAGGAGGGGATAGAATTGAGTGTAAGTGTATATTTATCTAATCAACAGATTCAGATAGCCGTAGGAAACAGGGGAAAAAAGGCGGGACTTACCAATGTCTATACTACTCTGGCTCCGGAAGGTGCGATAATCAATGGTATTGTAATGAATCCTGCTTATTTTGCAGAATTTCTAAAAGAATACTGGATCAGAAATAATATTCCTATGAAGGATATTTATCTTGTAATTAATTCTAACAAGATTGCCGGTAAACAGCTGGATCTTCCTAGGATGAAAAAGGAAAAAGGCTTTGATTTTATTCAAAGAGAATTTGCGGATATGGGTCGTGACGAGGACTCGGAGCAGGTTTATACATATACAAAACTGAGTGAAAATGCAAAAGAGAAAATGTCAAAAATCTATGCAGAATCAGCACCACAGGATCTTCTTCGTGATTATGTAAAGATTTTCGAAGAAATGGGCGCTGAGCTGAAAGGTATATTCTCTAGTGAAGGAAGTATTATAGGACTTACTAAAGAAACAGCAGGAAAACAGGCGAAGTCATTTATCCTTCAGCTTTCAAATGATAATCTGCTGGCAAATATAGTCTTTGTAGATGGAGAGTTTTTCTATTACAACAGCGTGCGTTGCTTTAATCCCCCAGGAACAGATGAACATATGGAGGAATGTGCAAGAGCACTTAGCCAGTTGTCTCAGTTCCTTCAGACAAGAGGTCTTAAGGGACAGTTTGAAAAATTATTTCTTGCGGGAATAGATTCATCAAGGGTTTCTTCCTATCAGGAACTTATTAAAGGTCAGGGAATAAATATTCCGGTTGAAGCCATAAAGCCGGGAATAGCAAAAGGTAGTGCTCAGGATATTGAAGCTGCAGGTTATCTTTTTCCTATAAGTGGATTATATGATTTTGGAAAAGAATCCAATCTTCTTACATCCATGAATACTGTTAAAAAAGATGATAAAAAAGCAGATAAAATGAAGCTGAAAATTATCATATGTTCCAGTGTTGCGGCAGCTATGGCAGTTGCTATTGCAGCATCCTGGACCATAAGGTTAATTAAGAAAAGACAGCTGGATGACCTGAAAAAATATAATGAAAGCGTTGCCTTGGATGCGGCAAGGTATGATTATCTTCAGGAGCAAGGCCAAGGTCTTGAAGCGGAATATAATTCTTTGGATAGAATTATAAAGAGGCTGGATACTTATCCTATAGCAACGGAAGAAATAATAGATATTATTAATAAAACGGCAGAAGGATATGCAACAATTACTATAGGTAATTTCGATGCAGAAGCAGGAATTATCACAGTTACTGCAAAGGCTGTGGATGTAGATCTTATTAATCAATATATTAAAAAACTTAATAAGATGGACATTTTCAGCAGCGTAAACTATACAGGTTACTCTTATGACGGAGGAAATGGCCTCTGGGATATACATGTAGTATGTACCTTGTCAGAGAGTGCTGGAAGAAATCTTGAAAAAGCCAGTGGAACAGATGCTGCAGTGGAAGATACTACAACAGAATCCGAGAAGGAAGAATAGGGGGGAGAGAATATGTCAGAAAAAGATCAAAAATTAGTACTCTTTGTAATTATATTCTCGATACTTGCCTTAGGACTTTATTATGGAGTTCGTCCTGCACTTTCGTCTCTTGCCAGTATTAAATCTGAGATAGAAGATGAAGAGGAAGAAAAATCCATTAATAAGTTAAAGGTAGCGCAGCTTCCACTTCTTGAAATGTCAGGAGAAGAAATTGAAGAGAAGATAAGAAAAAGAAAGTCAGAATTCTTTGATTTAATGGTAAGTGATCAGGTGGATCAATTACTTACAGGTATGGCTCTTAGCCATAAGCTTTACTCCTATGATATGGAAATTTTGATGCCAGACGGGGCAAAACAGCTTTCAGCATATCAATATTCCGCGTTGTATGCTCAGGAACAGTACGAAGCAGCTCAGGCGGCATTAGAAAGTAAAAAAGAGGAAGAAAAGGAAAATAAGGGTACTACATTAGAGGACGTTGATAAGGCTGAAGCAGATCTTTATAGCGACGACTCAAATGATACTACCACTGCAGTTAATACAAATGTATATGCAGTTGAAGTTACCATGACAGTTGGCGGCGATGATAAGAGCATGCAGGCATTTCTAAATGAACTTATTAATTCCGATAAGAGAATATTTATAAAATCTTATTCCTGGGGAGAGGTAAGATCTCTTGATAAAGGAAGTAATGAAGTTGTTGATAACGGAGACGGAACAACGACTACAATAGTTAAAGAAAGCCAGGTCGTGGTTACAAGAACTCTTACAGTTGATATTGAGCTGTATATGTGTGACCAAACATCTTTAAGTGAGGAGTAAGGTATGGAGCTAAGGAAGAATCAAAACATTCGAATAGGTGACGTACTTAAAGAATTTGGCTATGTTACTGATGCCGATATCGACAGGGCTGTCGCCTATCAGAAGGAACACCAGGGGGTAAGACTTGGTGGTGCTTTAATAGAATTAAATATTATAACAGAAAAACAGATGTTGATGGCTCTTGGTAAGAGACTTGATATATCAGTATGTAACATCGGAGACTTATCTGTAGATATTAATGCGGTGGAAGTGATTCCTCAACCTTTGGCAGTGAAGTATTGCATGCTGGCATTTAAGAGGAATGATGACACTTTAGGAGTACTTACAAATGATCCTCTTAATTTCTACGGCATTGAAGACGTTCGTCAGATTGCTGGTATGGATATTGAGCTGGTGCTTACAGAGAAAAAGCCTCTGATGGATGCCATAAGCTATTACTATTCAGAAGTATCTGCCCGTAAGTCAGCGGCCAGAGCGTCAAAAGAGAGTACGGTTCAAGATGTGGAAATTGTAAATGTGGAAGATTCCGATGATGATACTCCTATCATAAAACTCTTGGATTCGCTTGTAGTAAGAGCTTATAACTCAAATGTATCTGATATTCATATTGAGCCATTTGAACAATTTACTTCAGTTAGAATGAGAATGGACGGCGTAATAGTTGATTTCATGACTCTTCAAAAGAATATTCATGCGTCGCTTATTGCCCGTATTAAAATTTTAGGAGACTTGGATATAGCTGAAAGAAGAGTCCCACAGGATGGACATTTTAAAACAATGATAGACGGGACGTATATAAATGTCCGTGTTTCAGTTATTCCTACAGTGTTTGGAGAGAAGGCGGTTCTAAGACTTTTGGCAAGTGCGGCCACAATAGATCATTCCGGATCCTTTGGTATGACAGAGAAAAATTATCAGCTTATGGATGGAATGCTGAAATCTCCAAACGGAATCATTTATGTTACAGGACCAACAGGTTCTGGTAAATCAACGACACTTTATATGATCCTTGACAAGCTTGCCAAGGGAAGTGTGAATATATCCACAATTGAAGACCCTGTTGAAAAAAATATACCTCGTATCAATCAGATGCAGGTTAATAATATGGCAGGGCTTACCTTTGAAGTCGGACTAAGGGCTCTTTTGAGACAGGACCCGGACGTTATCATGCTGGGTGAAACTCGTGATGCAGAAACAGCATCCATTGCTGTAAGAGCTGCTATCACAGGTCACCTGGTGCTTTCGACCCTTCATACAAATGATGCGGCTTCATCGGTAGTAAGACTTATGGATATGGGAGTAGAGCCATTTATGCTGGCTAACTCTTTGGTAGGTATCGTTGCCCAGCGTCTTGTTAGAAAGGTTTGTCCGTTCTGCGGTGAATGGGGCGAAATGACTGATGAAGAGGTTAGAATTGTAGGCCATAGACTGCCTCGGGTAAAGCATAAGGTAGGATGTCCTCAGTGCAACAATACAGGCTATAAGGGCAGAATATCCATACATGAGATACTTCCAATCGATAAGCCTATAAGAGCAATGGTTCAGCAGGGAAAGACGGCGGATGAAATAAAAACCTATGCTATTAATGAACTTCATATGGACACCCTGAAACAGAGTGCTCTGAATCTTGTAGAGCAGGGGGTTACAACAGTGGATGAACTTGTAAAGGTAAGTTACTACGATTAATGGGGGTTTGTGACTGATTGTTCACATATTTTACTGAAAAGGATTTCATAATTTATACATATGTCACCAAATGACCGTTTTGATTGACTATCCGAATCATAATCGGTCAAAGCATAAGATGTAATATGTGTAAGTTAAACAAAGTCTTTTGTTAAAAAGTGTGCAATAGGTCGAAGTTAACAATTTGTTAAAAAATCGGTCAAAAGTGGCTTGCTTTGAAGATTTTCGGTTTGTTATAATTCATTTATCAAATAAATGAGAGAGCAAAAACCGGTCAAAATTATTTATAAGAGGAGGAGAAAGTTATGAAGAAAAATAATAAAGGTTTTACACTCGTTGAACTCATCGTAGTTCTTGTTATTTTAGCAATCCTTGCAGCAGTTCTTGTTCCAGCCTTACTTGGATATATCGATAAGGCTAAGAAAAAGAAAGATATGAATGCAGCTAGTTCAGCTTATGTTGCAGCTCAGGCAGTATGTTCAGATTATTATTCAAGGGGCGTACAACCGACTGATGACCAGTTAAAGACAGAGATTGCTGCACTTACGGATATTGAGGAAAGCGGATTCCGTGTTGAAGTAGCGGAATGGAGAGGCAGCGATACAACAAAGAAGGATGCTTTCATCATTAAAAAGTTTGTTTATTATACTGTTGATAACGGTTCTGACACAGGTTCATATACTTGGGAGAGTGGAACCTGGGATGCTAAATAAATTTCTGTGTGAAATTTATTCATTAAATGTTAGAACAATCCACATGAGGAGTTAGAAAAAACTATAGAAGAAGCCGGATGGATAAGCCATCCGGTTTTTTCGTGTTTGCCTTTTTATTCATGGGATAGTAAGATATTTAATAGAAGAATGCCATGAGTTAAGGCATTTCCAATATTTATTTGAGAGGGATCATATGTTTAAATTTAGTGGGTTAAATCCTGTGCTGCTTATATTTTTTTCATTATTAGGAGCTGCTATTTTTGCTTTTATGGTAATGGTGATCAGGAGATTTGTAGCAAGGATAAGAGTAAGAGAAGATTATGATGAAGATGTAGACTCAAATCAGACAAAGGAAGAGAAGGAAGCTTTTCTTAAAGTTAAGGAAGAGGAAAAAGCGTATCTTCGAATATCTTTTTTGGATGCTGCAAAAGAAAATAAGAAGAGGGTGGCTATCCTTTCAATCCTGGGATTTGTAAGTGCTTTTTTTCTTACGACCTATTGCAATAACTTCCATGCTCATGATTTAAAGTTTTATTTTGTAATTGGAATATTATTTTTATTCTATATGATAATGACTGTGGAAAGTTTTATAGATTTTGATACTATGGAAATTCCACCGGAATTAAATATTGCAATATTTGTTCTTGGACTTATATCAATCTGGGCTTTTGGAGACTTGAATCGTATCATATCTCATGGAGACTGGTCAGGAATAATAAATAGAATTATCGGAGCTTTATGCATAGCTCTTCCTATGATACTTATAGATCTTATAATAGCTAATGCCTTTGGCGGCGGAGATATTAAGCTTATGGCTGCAGCAGGATTTCTTCTTGGATGGAGAATGACCCTTATGGGATTCTTCTTCGGCGCCATAATAGGTGCGGCTATAGGAATAGCTGCCATGATAAGAAAGAAAAAGAAAGGAAAAGAGCATATACCTTTCGGTCCATCACTTTGCATGGGACTTGCTATATCAGTAATCTACGGCGAACCATTAGTAAACTGGTATCTTGGAATGGTGAAGTCTATGATGACCATGGACTAAAACGTACGCCCACAACAGTATAGATGCTCAAGCAATCGCTCCATATATGTAAAACAAAAGTCCTCGTATTTATTTTAAGCTGGTAAGTCCTTTTTTCGGCACCGCTCTCGCTCCTTTGGGGTCCCCTAGCGGCACTAAGCTCTTACTACGCACCTATAAAGGTGCTTGTAAATCGCTAAGTGCCGAGACCCCAAAAGGCACTCAAAAAGAACTTACCAGCTACTAATACATGGTCTTATGTTTCTTGTTTTGGAGCGATTCTTTCGCATCTTATATACGATTGTGGGCTGTTTTTATTTCAAGATTTCTGCGTATAATAAGAAGATAACAGTGGATTTATAATAAAAAACGTACCAGGTATATGGCGAAGGTCATTGCGGGTCTCGGCACTTAGCTTTCAGCCACCTTTTTAAAGGTGGGTGGAAGCTTAGTGAGCGAAGCGGCCGCAAGGGGCCCCGCAACTAAGGCGGGAGCCGGGCCGGAGCCATATACCTGGTACGTTTATATAAATCCACGTCCGGGTTTTAATCTAACATCGAGTCGAAAAAACAACCTCCGCAAAAGGACATATTTAGTCCGCTTGTGGAGGTTGTTTTTTTAGTTTTATACAATTTCCAGAATGGTATTAACCATCAGGTCGTTTTGCTTTGGATTCATAAAGCAGAAGCGTATATATTTATTCCCGAGTCCGCGGATGTTGTCACATTTACGGATCACAACTCCACGAAGGTTGCAATAATCAGCTACTGCACTGGCTGTAAGATCTTCCTTTAGAAGCTTGCACAGCATAAAGTTTGCTTCCGGCTGGAAAAGCTTTATGGTCTTACAGGTTGACATTGCAAGATATACAAGAGATCGCTCGGTATGAATTGTGGAGCGGGATTCCTGGATATAGTTTTCGTCTTTAAACATCTCTATTGCAGCAATGGCTGAAAGGACGGAGATGTTTCTTGTGGTTGTGGCATCGATTATAGACATAAGCTCAGGGTTATTCATTACACCATAAGCAAATCTGATGCCTGGGACTGCAAAGAATTTGGATACAGATCTAAGAATTGCCATATTCTTAAATTTTCCTACAAGGGGTACTGCTGTGTGTTCCTCGTAGTTATCGATAAATTCAATATACATTTCATCGATAAGAAGGAAGATTCCGAGACTTTCACAGACTTCTGCTATTGTTTCCAAGTCATCCCTTTTGATCTTCTTTGATGTTGGATTGTTAGGATTTCCTATTACCAGCATATCCAGAGAAGAATCAAGGCTGGCGAGGAAATCTATAAGATCAAGTTCAAATTCCTTTTCCTCATCAAGATTATAATAGACCATCTCGCTGCCGTAAGCGGTGAGTACCTTCTCATATTCTGTGGAACTTGGTACAAGTACCATGGATTTCTTTGGAGATATAAGAGCTGCGAAAAGTCTTAAAAGATCCGAAGAACCATTTCCGGTGATTATGGTTTCAAGTGGTGAATGGACGTATTCTGATACGGCATTCTTAAGAGTTCCATAATAAACGTCAGGATATTTATTTATAGAGTCAATACTGTTAAGAAGCACCTTCTTAACTGACTCAGGAATTCCGTGTGGATTAAGATTTGAGTTGTATAGAACTGTTTCATATTGTTCTAGTCTGAGTGGACCTGTACTCATACAAAACCTCCCCCAAGGTATATAGTACCTATTATTTTTTAGTCTTTAAAATAAATAATAAGTCTGATATAATAAGTTGATTTAGTTTTTGTATTTTTAAAAACCTGTCTCTATTCTACATCATGGAGACAGCTATTATCAAGATGTTTTAGTAAAACGGAGATTGAAATGAAGGCTATAGTTGAACAGTATGCCAAGGGCGAATTTAGAATAGACAGGCCTGAGGTTGTTATTTCAGAAACATTTTTCAAACTGAATATTGAAGCGGGTACTGTTTACAATGGACATTTTACAGTAAGTAGCGCCAATAAATATCCTATCAAGGGGATGGTCTACGATTCGAGATATACTCTCCGTTTTGAAGATCACAGCTTTGTATCCAGAAGTTTTGATGTTAAATATTCTTTCGATGCATCGTGTCTTGAAGCCGGTCAGAATTATAAAGGACATATCAATGTTATTACTGATGGCGGAGAATTCAAACTTCCATATGATATAAATATCGTTCCACCATGCGTTAAATATGGTGACGAGCGTATAGATGATTTATTTAAATTTGCTGCTTTAGCAGAGAAGAGATGGGGAGAAGCTGCCCATCTTTTTGTGCAGGATGATTTCAAGAGAACTTTTATTGAGAAAGAGTCTCTTATTAAGCAGATTTATATTAGCCTTTTGGATTCTAAGTCCGTTGATCAGGCCTTAGAAGAATTTCTTGTGCTGGTTCATAAGAAACGTACAGTTACTCTTTCTGCATCAAAAGCAAAGATTGAACTCACGATGCCGGAAGATACAGAAACAATAGAGATTGAGCTTTCAAAGAATACCTGGGGCTATACTTATTCTGATATCAGAACTGATGCTGAATTTATAATCCCATCAAAGAAGTTCATAACATCAGACGATTTCATTGCAAATGAGTGTGCCTTAAAGGTGCAGATTTCTCCTGAACATGTACCGGAAGGAGAAAATACAGGTAAGATCATAATAGAGAATATCTATCAGAAGATAGAAGTAGAAATTCATCTTACAAAACCTGAGCGACCAAAGGCAGATTCAGAGCAGAGGGCTAAGGAAAGAGAATATAAGCAGTGCAAGATTGCTATCATAAAGGCATATCTTGATTTTAGAATGGATAAGATTAGCCTCAATAAGTATGTTGAGGATACCATAAATAGTTTTAAGACTTTAAATGAATTTGAGCCGGAAGAGGATTTATACAGATTAGGTATAATCCATATGAATATCCTTGCAGATGAGACTGCAAAGGTTGAACAGGAATTCCTTCGTATTGAAGCTGATATTGACAGAAATCAGATGACGGCTCAGGAGAAGTGCTATTATAGCTATCTTAAGGCTATGATGGCAAGAGATAAAGAAACTGTTGAAAAAACAGCTAATCTTCTTAGGAGAAACTTCAGAACACAGGAGCCAAAGATGTTCTTCTTCTGGCTGCTGCTTTTTGTTGACCCTGTCTATAATGAAGATAAGAATATTCTTTATCATGAATTGGAAACATTATATGAAGAAGGTGAAAACAGCCCAATCATATATTTTGAGCTTTGTGACATTTTAAATCAGAATCCTATGATGCTTAAGGAACTTACGCCTTTTGTCATTACAGGTATCAAGTGGGGTATGCGTAACAAGTATATCTCTGATGATGTTTTAATTGAGTTTGTAAAACTTGCTGGAAAGAATAAAGAATTCAATAAGCAGTTATTTGATGTACTTCGTCACATCTATGACAAGAATGTTGAGGAATTAAAGAGAGTAAAGGAAAATCAGGAGCAGAAGATTGCACCTAAAAAAGATGACCTTAAGTTTGATATGGAGAATGCCATCAAGCTTAAGAAGGACGGAACTCTTAAATTCGGACATTCTGTAAGAATGAATGACGAAGAGGATATTCAGAATCTTTCAAGTAAGGTTGATGAGTATAAGGATGCCTTCGGAGAATCAAAGGAGGTCTCTGTGGAAAGTTTCAGTGATGTTGTGGAAAATGCCACTGAATCAATGGAATCAGAGGATGAAGAGGATTTCTTTGAGTGGGAAGGCACAGATGAAGAGGAAAATGATTCTGAGCATGTAACAACCCAAGTTGGTGCTGACTCGGGAAAGTTAGAGATCAATCCTCAGGATGATCCTCTCAGACTTAAGAGTGAGGATTATGCTTATGACAGAGAGGCTGAGGCTTTAGATGAAGAAGTTGAGAAGTCTTTTGAAGAAGCAAGTGAAGATAAATTATCAGAGACATTAAGAGCTGAGGCGGCAGAGAAGATAATAAAGAAGGAAAATGAGAATATAAGTGTTCTTTCTTCAATTTGTTCAATGCTTATTTCTGCTTCCAAGCTGGATAAAAAGTATCATCGTTTCTATAGGGATGCAGTGCAGAATTCTCTTAAATTTATCGGTCTTAACGAGTGCTATATAAGAAGTATGGATCAGTCAAAATATGAGCTTATTCCAGCTTCTGTTCTTATGTATCTTAATTATAAGAATACACTTACACAGGACGAATTAGCATATCTTTATGCTAACGTAATATATAATAAAGCTGAACATATGAAGATCTATCATGAATATGCTCCAACCATGGAGGATTTCATGGAGAAGATGATAATAGAGGGTAAAGTAAACGATGACCTTACTGTGCTTTATGATGAGTTCCTTGATCCAGAGTCAGTTAGTTCGATGTTTGCCGGAAAACTTATCAATATCATTTTTAGAAGAAAAATCGTATGTTTTAATCCAAACGTAAGCGCGGTTATCGTTACTCATGAAGAACTTCAGAAAGTTCAGAGAGTACCTCTCAAGAATGGAGAGGCTTATGTTGAGATTTTATCCGATAATGCATCAGTAATATTTGAGGATAAGCATGGTAACAGATATGCAGGATCTATCCCTTATCATTTCGAACGTATTGTTGATGAAAAGGCTTATATTCCAATATGTCGTGAATATAGTCCTCGTGATTACAGAATTCTTCTCTATAATTATGAGAGTATCAGTGAGTTTACGTATAAGAATGCTAAGGAGGTTAATGCTGCAAGAGAGATCATAAACTGTGATGAGATTTCATATGATTTCAAGCAGAGAGCCTGCCTTAATATTATTGAATATTATCATGAGAATTTAGATACAGATGTTCTGGTTAAATATTTAAGAAAACTTGATATTGAATATCTTACACATGCCAATGCCCGTACGATAATCACTTATCTTATCGATATGAATATGTTTGATAAGGCATTCTCAGCGGTTAAGCTTTACGGCTTTAATGAGCTGGATGTAAATGAATTATATCGTCTCGCGGATTATGGTGTAAGAGATTCAGATGGTTTCCTTAAAGAAGACCTTATGAGCCTTTGCCTTAATCTTTATAAGACAGGAACGGTTAACGCCAACATCCTTACTTATATGATCTCTAATTTTAACGGTAGTGTGGATGAACTTTCTTCGCTCTTTAAATTAGCTAAGGGTAAGGCGCAGGATATAGGTGTTCTTGCAGAAAATACATTAGCGCAGTCTATGTTTGCAAATGCTGAGCTTGAATATATCTATGATATATTTGCTACGTATTACTCAGGAAGAAGCAGAGGACTTGTGGTTAAAGCTTTCCTTAGAATATCGGCAAATAATTATCTGATCCATGATCAGCAGGTACCTAATTATATCTTTGAGTCCCTTTATCAGGAGATACTTAAAGGTAATATTGATGATGAAGTGTCTGAAATGGCTCTGCTGCTTTATTTCAGCAGACTTGGAAGATTTACGGAAGATCAGAAGAAATGGATAGTTGAAACAGTTGAGCGCTTCGTTGATGCAGGTAAGGTAATGCCATTCTTTAAGAAGTATTCTCAGTTTATCAGACTTCCACAGGATATCTTCCTTAAGACTTATCTTATCTACAGAACTGATAATGTAAGACAGGTGTTTGTAGATTACAGCTTTGATACAGGAACAAGATCAAAGGTTAAATCTCGCACAGCACGTATGGAAGAAATCGTAAGAGGTTTCTATATCATGGAATTTGTTGTATTCCATGGCGAAAGACTTGTATATACTATCGTTGATGATCCTGAGGGAAATGCTCAGATCATTGAAAGTGAAGTACTTAAGAAGAAATCTTATAATAAGGCTGATCTTAATAGATTTGAATTTATCAATTCAATGCTTGTGAAGCAGGAAATGAGAGATGATGCTGAACTGCTTCAGAATCTTGATGTATATATTAATACAGTTCACCTTTTCGAGGAGAACCTGACTTTACTGTAACTAATGGAGGTATGTGATGGCAGACAATTTTTATATAGGTATGGATCTGTGCTCGGATTTCACCCAGCTGTCTTATTATAATGACATAAAGCGTGAGCCTGAATCCGTCAGCCAGCTTAATAACAAAGACACATACCTTATGCCTAACATTTTATTTTATAGCACAGAAACAGATCACTGGTATGTAGGCGGCGAAGCGTCAGAAGCAAGATTTAATGAAGAAGGTATCGTGGTGGATGGTATCTTCGAAAACCTTTTTAGCCAGAACAAGGTTGTGGTGGCAGAAAAGGAATATAATTACCAGGATTTATTTATTATGATGGTAAAGCTTCATATAGATTCATTTCTCTACAGATATGAGGATGCAAAGGTAATGAAGCTGGTTATTTCCATCCCTGAATATAATCCAAGGATATATAAGCTTCTCTCAGGACTTTATAAGGTCATGGGGGTTAGTAAGGATACTATAGAAGTGACAAGTCATTTAGACAGTGGTCTTTATTATATCTTTAATCAGGAACAGGAATTATGGATCAATTCTGTGGCACTGTATGACTACAATGCAGATGGTCTTAATTATTACAGAATTGATATTGCAAGAAATAAAAATCCTGAGCGGGTCATTATGACTCATGAGGATTATTCATCCCAGATGTCCCTTTCTAAATATGGAAATGACATTTACCAGATGGATGCAGATTTTGCAAAGATTGCTGATTATGAAGTTAAAAAGGCATATATTTCATCAGTCTTTTTAACAGGTGTCGGCTTTTCGAATAAATGGATGAAGAAGTCTACAAATGTGCTTTGTCAGGGAAGACGAGTCTTTGTGGGACAGAACATCTATACTAAAGGTGCATGCTATAGAGCAGTTGGCGGTGAATATAAAGAATTCTATGAAAGATTCTTTATTGAGACTAAAGAGAATGTCCTTTTTGATGTAGGAATATCTCTTGGGGATGAGAAAGATACCTTCCTCCCTATAGCTAAAGGCGGCAGACAATGGTACAACACTCACGGCAGCGTGGAAGTTGTGTTAGATGATACAGATAAGGTTACTATCAGATATCGCAACAGACATAATCTGGATGAAAAGCGCGAAGCGGTGAAGATCCACGGTATACCTAAGAGACCTAACAAGACTACAAAACTTTCTATTGAGGTGGAATTTGAAAGTCCACATGAAGGTGCTGTTATAATAAAAGACCTTGGTTTTGGAAAGTTATTTCCAACTACCAATAAAGTATATAGAAAGGAGTTTAATATCTGATGTCAAAGATAATCATATGCAGAGAAAAGACTGCAGAAACTCCTTTTGTATTCCTTAATACTAAAGTTGAGATCTATACCTATGAGGAACTTTGCTTCTATATCTATAACAATACAGTGCTGATAAGTAAGTCTACACTGAATGAGAAGCTGTTTTCATGGATAAGAGATGAACTTGGAATGACTCAGCTGGCAGAAAGATTATTTGCTCTTTCTAACAAAGTGTCATTTGCACAGGATATGCTGGTTGAGATCCTTAATGCAGGTGATTATTACACACCGGAAGAGATTAAGGAATATGTGGAAGCATGGCAGAAATATAAGAAACTTCCGCGCTTAAAGCGTTATAAATTAAAGGCTGATGCTTATATGATCGCCAGAAGATTTATACGTGCGGCAACAATCTATGACGACATTATTGATAATGAGAAGGAAATACAAGACAGAGTTTTCCTTGCAAATGTATATCACAACAGAGGTGTTGCGGCGGCTAATAATATGGATACGGATGATGCCAGAAAATTCTTCCTTAAAGCTTTTGAACTTAATGGAAATCCGGAATCCTTAAAGAGTTATTTCTTTGTGGTCTCGGCAGAAGAAGATATCACTACACTTCGTAATGAAGTTCATAAGATGGGACTTGATGATGAATATTTTGAAAATGTAATGGGAGAGATTGGTGATTCTAAGGACGATGTCCGGGAGATGACAATCTTTGCTATGTTACAGCGTGCTGTGTATAACATGATGAATAAAGATATGACAGACTATGATAAGAGAATGGATATCATTCTGGCTGAACTTAAGGATGAGTTCAGAGATCAGGCGATTTAGTTGATTAGATTTAAATTTTATTGAGAGGATAGAGACATGAAAGAATTAGACAAGACTTACAATCCTGAAGAGATTGAGAAAAGACTTTATAGTAAGTGGGAGAATAATGGCTATTTCCACGTGGATCCGGACAGAAGCAAAAAACCATTTACTATCGTAATGCCACCTCCAAATATTACAGGACAGCTCCACATGGGACATGCCCTTGATAATACAATGCAGGATATCCTCATTCGTATGAAGAGAATGCAGGGTTATAATGCACTCTGGCAGCCTGGTACAGATCATGCGGCTATTGCTACAGAAGTTAAGGTTACTAATTCTTTAAAGGAACAGGGCATCGATAAGCATGAGATCGGTCGTGAAGCTTTCCTTGAAAAGGTTTGGGATTGGAGAAAAGAATACGGCGGACGTATCATCAACCAGTTAAAGCGCATGGGTTCATCTGCTGACTGGCAGCGTGAAAGATTCACAATGGATGAGGGCAACAATAAGGCCGTTAATACAGTATTTAAGAAGCTCTATGATAAGGGTTGGATCTATAAGGGTTCAAGACTTGTTAACTGGTGTCCTGTATGTCAGACAACAATTTCTGATGCGGAAGTTGAGCATACAGAACAGGCTGGATTCTTTTGGCATATTAATTATCCTGTAAAGGGTGAAGAAGGAAGGTTTGTAGAGATCGCTACAACTCGTCCTGAGACACTTCTTGGTGATACAGCAGTTGCTGTAAACCCTGATGATGAAAGATATCAGGATATCATCGGTAAGATGCTTATTCTTCCTTTAGTTGGAAGAGAGATTCCTGTTATAGCAGATTCTTATGTTGATAAGGAATTCGGAACAGGCTGTGTTAAGATCACACCTGCTCA
>DFFQ01000190.1:0-18721 GCA_002371025.1 Lachnospiraceae bacterium UBA3772
TCTATATTATCTTCTATATTATTTTCAATATCAGAATCTGTATCATCTTCTATAACATCTTCATCTATATCTTCATATTTTATGTAATATGCTGCATCCTCAGCATCTTCAAGTTCATCAAAATCATGCTGAAAATAAAAATTCTTTTCATCAGTTCCAGTAAGTCTGTATTTTTTCAGCCTTCTACGAGGAAATTTCTTGATTATAACATTTGATACTATAGTATTCTTAAGATTATCAAGATATATGATTTTTATTTTTGATAATGATCTGCTTACAGCATAGTTTGCTGTTACAAGAAAGTCATTTGAATAAAACTTTGCCTGATTTACAGATTCTTCTTCAAGTTCGGCAAATATCTCTCTGCCTCTCTTTCCACGGAGCTTTCCTATCTCATAAACATCTCTTGCCTGAATATTAAATCTTGGAAATAAAAAGGCTATCACAAAATAAATAACAAGAATTATAAGAAGCAGAATACAAATATACTTAAATGACTTAATGATCACAATGGCCATAGCCGGATATTTATATTCATTAAATATCACAGGGCAAAAGAAACCCTCTAACTCACTGGCATTTCTTTTCATGGAATCAGCGTAACTATGAAGAATAAAGTCAACAGTATTTTTATCATTATCAACTTTTAAGTTTACTCTTTCAAGGCACCCTTTCTGTCTATCTCTTCCTCTTATTTTTTCATATATATTACTTTCATCCTTAACAAGGAAAAGATAAACTTTATCCTCTGACATATAGTAATAATATTTACCTGACTTTTTTCCATCCACAGCATATTGAAAGCCCGCAAAAGTAAGCATATCCATTGGTAAACTGATATTGCTTGAACCTCTTTCATATGCATTTTTTAAGTCAGTGCCATTGTTACATGGCACTATACTAAAATCCGGAAGGTCAAGCATCATATACAATGCAGTAAGTATTGCCCCCAGTATTATAAACTGAGGCAAAAGAATATTTATCAGATTCTCTCTAAGTATCTTCTTAAAAGTCATTTTATTTATCTCCAGACTATCTATACCTCTCTTACCGGCTCTTCAGTCTGATAAATAGTATCAGCAATTCCGACGGTGGATTTTCTGTGGGATACAAGAATAACTGTCCTATCCTTACTTGCCTCATCTATAGTCTTAAGGATAACACCTTCTGAAAGGGCATCCAGATTACTTGTAGGCTCATCCAGGAGAAGTAGCGGACTTTCATGAAGGAAAGCTCTGGCAACACCAATACGCTGTCTTTCACCTGCAGAAAGTTCAACATTTCCACGTCCCAAAAGAGTATCGTAGCCACAAGGAAGAGCCATGATAACATCATCTATAGCCGCTTTCTTAGCCGCTTCCCTTATCTCATCCAAGGTAGCATTCTTTTTACCTACGGCAATATTGGCCGCTGCTGTGTCATTGAATATAAAGGTATCCTGAGTTACATATCCTTCTTCTCCTCTAAGAGAATCCGTACTTATCTCCCGGATATCCTGTCTTGATATCTTTACACTTCCACTCTTTGCATCCCAGAATCTCATAAGAAGTTTAAGGATTGTTGATTTACCTGAACCACTCTTTCCAACAATTCCAATAATCTTCTTCTTCGGAAAATCATAAGAGATATTATTTAAAACATTATTTTTATCATCATAACTAAACGTTACATTTTCAAGAGACGCAGAAGAAAAAACTACATTACTTCCTTCCTTTATCTCTTTTGTTACTGGCTCTTCTTCCAAAAGTCTAAGGACTCTTTCTCCTGAAGCAAAAGTCTGATTAAGGTTATTGGAAAGATTAGCAAGGGCTGTAACTGGCCCGAATGATGAGAGCATTGCTACAGTTCCTATAATCGCTCTATTAAATGATATATTTCCAGCCATATATGAATCAGCTAGATACATAAGCATAACACAACTGAATATAAGAATTATTATTTCTGTAAAAGCCCCCTGCCAGGAAGCAGTTTCAGAAAGATCTGCCTGTTTTTCCAAAATGTCATCTGACATCTCATCCAGTTCTTTAAGTCGTTTTTCTCCGGCATTATACTGCAGAACTTCATCTATTCCATCGATATTATCAAGAACATAAGAACTCACTGTTCCCATATCACTTCTAAGATCCATACCTGCCTTTTTCCCGCTCAGTCCTGTAAGATAAGGGATAAGAATACCCACAATTCCATAACCTAAAAAGGCGATAAGCACTGAAACGATACTTATATTTGCAAAAAAGATAAGCATTACAATGCTATATATCAAAGCAATAAGCACCGGCGATATTGTATGAGCATAAAAAACTTCCAGAAGTTCAATATCAGATGTAACTATACTGATAAGGCCGCCTTTATCTTTATTATCAAGTTTTGCCGGAGCCAGAGCTCTCAGTTTTTTAAACACTTTTTTTCTTATAATTGCCAGTATTCTGAATGCTATATAATGATTGCAATACTGTTCAAGGTAATGCATCACACCACGTAATAAGGCAATGAATATTATAGTTCCATACATTCCCTTTATTGCATGATCTCTTACCACAAAGTAAGCTGCTGCAACAAATGGCACCGTAGCTGCCAAACTTCCCAATACGCCATAAATAACCGAAAGAATAATAACCGGTGAAAGATCTTTAATTTCTTTAAGAAGCCGAATAACAATCTTAAATCCACTTCTTCTATTCATCACTCTCACCTCCCTCAATAGATACTTCCATAGTTTCTAGTTCTATAGAATCATCAAGCTTTTCTTCCCTTTGGAGGCGTTTACCATTTCCATAACTCTCCAATTCCAGCTGATAAACGGCAAGATTGTGAAAATCGCCCTTATTTCCATCCAATTCTTTATAAGTACCTGACTCTATTATCTCACCATCCGAAAGCATGATTATCATATCTGAGTCAATGGTATTCTTTATTCTATGAGAGATAAAGATCACTGTCTTTTTCTCACATAGCTCCTTCATAGCGTGCATTATACATTCTTCTGATTCGATATCTACATTAGATGCCGCCTCATCAAATATATAAAATGGAGTATCATGAAGAAGAGCTCTTGCAATGGCAAGCCTCTGCCTCTGTCCTCCAGATAAATTTGCTGCTTTCTCACTTATAACAAAGTCCAGACCTTCTTTATTTCTCTTAACAAAATCATAGAGTCTGACCTTCTTTAAAACTTCATACATAGCTACTTCCGTAGCTTCTGGATTACCCAAAAGCAGATTATCCCTGATAGTTCCTCTGAATATATAACTGTTATATGTACAGTATGTAAAAAGTTTGGCAAGTCTCTTTCCACTAATATCAGAAAGTTCTACATTTCCAATCTTAACAGAACCAAGATAGTTTTTATTTTCTCCTGTAAAAATCTTTGCAAGTGTACTCTTTCCACAACCTGAACGTCCCACTATGGATACAAACGATCCCGCCTTAATATCAAAGCAGATATTCTTTAATGCTTCATTTTTACTATCATCATAAGCAAAAGAAAGATTATCTATCTTAATATTAAGATCATTTAAATCCACATCTGCTTTTTTCTCTTCTTCCTCAGGAATATCAAGGAAATTAAATATCCTGTCTGATGCTGCCATTCCATTTAAAGCTATATGAAAGTATGATCCCAGCTTTCTTAACGGAAGGAAAAATTCAGCAGAAAGAAGGATTATCATAAGTGTTCCCTGAAGAGTAGTCTTTCCCTTAAAGAATTCACTTAATGCAACTGCAATACCAACTGCAGCCCCACCATAAGAAAATATGTCCATCACTATGATGGAATTCAGCTGCATTATAAGGACCTTCATGGTTATCTTTCTAAATCCTTCCGCTTCTTCATCAAGAAGTTTTGCTCTTTCTTCATCTCTTGAATAGATTTTTAAAGTAGCAAGTCCTTCAACACTGTTAAGGAAGCTGTCTGATAGTGCAGCATATTTATCCCAGTATTTACCAAGAAGCTTATTTGCAATGGTCTGAACCGCAAAAATGGAAAGCGGAAGCAAAGGTACCAATACAAATAAAACAATAGCTGATTTAACATTTGCCCTAAGCAGAATAATAAATAAAACAACAGGAGCAGACATGCTATATATCAACTGTGAGAGATATTTCCCAAAGTAAACCTCTAACTGTTCAACTCCTTCTGTTGAAAGTTGTGTAAGTTCTGCTTTGCTTATATGCTCTTTATAAGAAATCCCTAAAGAAAGAAGTTTTTCATACACTTTTTTTCTAAGAGATTTTTTAACATCTGCGCTGGCAAGAAATGCATCTCTTGTCTCCATTTTATAAGCAAAAAATCTTATCAACGCCATTATGGATATTGGAAGCATATAATTATTAACCATTCCACCCCAGTAAACTCTGTTACTGTCAGAAAGGATATCCATAAGCAGACCTGTTATCATATAGATGATAAGTACATGGCAGATGAACTGGAGATATTTCCAGATAACCTGACTGTAGATATATTTCTTCTCTTCTTTAAGAAGATCTAATAGCCTCTTTTTAATCATTACATTTCCCCGTAAAAAACTAGTCGTTATTTATAGAGCCTTACTGGAATACCATTAACTACAAGCCCCTCTGAAAGCTTGATAACAAGACATTTCTTTCCGTCGATAACTCTTTCTTCCACAAGATCAGTATTATCTGAATTTATCTTTACTATTACTTCCGGAGTTTTAATATCAAAAGTCTTTGCAGGCATTACATTTGTAGCTCTAAATACTTTTTCCTTCTCTTCAACAGGAGATATATGAATATCTTCAAGATGTTCTTCTCCCGCCTTAAGAGCCTCATCCCTCTTTTTCTCTAACTGTCTTTCCTTAACAATTTCAAAACTCTTTTCAAATGTCTCATCAAAATTTGAAAGCTTTTCATCAGGAACTCCACTTACCTTGAAGAGATCTTTAACTCTGTCCTTATCAAGGATCAGCTCCTCACCTTCTGATTTCTTCTCTCTCTGCATAACAGCCAGATTCTCATGTATATGCTTAATGGTGTCATAACTTCCATCGTCACCGAGAGTCTCTTCAACTATTGTCATAAATGTTTCCTTCTGCTGATTTGCAGCAAGTGGCACATGACATTTAAGGAATTTATCTATAAAGTCCTGCTGCATATCTGCAGTATTCTTTGTATAATAAAGGATTCTGTCTATATCTGCACATCTGTCAGTAAATGCAGGGAATAAAAATCCTGTTGAGGTAAGCTCAACCATATTATTCTGCTGAAGGTTATGAAATTCATTAGAATATGCATCATATCCAAGTCCCGGCTTTGATAATTTCACAGGACAGATACTGCATAAAAGATAATCATAAACTTCATCTGATGCATCTTCCATCTCAATATTATCTGAAGTAATACCTGGAACATCATAGCTCTGGAAAATAAGGATAATAAGATAATTACCTACGTAATTATATGTTTCAATAACCTTATCATAGAATTCTTCCACAAGTTTCTCATCTTCAAGCTTGCTCATCTTAAGATCCATAAGAAAATTCTGAGCATCATTTTCATAGCTTTCTTCACGAGAAAATTCCATATCAAAAAGGTTCTTTCCTATAGAACCTGACATTGTTTTTCTGAAGATCTCAAGATATTTATATTGCTCTTCTTCTGGAAGAGTAAGAAAAGAAGATGAATAACTCATAACCTTCTTCTTATCTCCATTAACATAGCATCCAGCTATACGTGATATTCCGCAATCTGTAAGATTACCTGAAAAAAGTGCTCTTATCTCATTAATTTCTGCCTTGATCATAAAAATACTACCTGTTCTTTCTTACTATTTTATTTTTCTGCGGACGAAGGGTGATATCTGTAACTACCACTCCATCCCTCATATTTATTACCTGTTTCACACACTCTGCCACATCTGAAGCCAAAAGTCTCTCATCAAAAACATCAGAGGTTTTAAAATCAGCATTTCTATAAAGCTCAGTATCTGTTAAATCCGGCTCCACATTTACAACTCTCACTCCATATTTTCTTACCTCACTAAAGAGACTTCTTGAAAATGAAGTAAGACCCGCTTTTGTAGCTCCATAACTGACTCCGTGAGTGTTACTCCTCATTTCTGCTGTAACGGAAGAGATATTTATTATCCAGCCTTTACTCTCTTTAATATCCTTCATAAGGAGCTTACTAATGACCATAGGAGCAAGGAGATTAGTATTAACCATCTCACTCATCTCACTTACCTTAATATCTTCAAAAGGCCCATAGTATGCAACTCCTGCGGCATTAACCAGGATGCTGATCTTTTGCTTTAACTTAATTGCTGTGATAAATGCAGTTATCTCATCTGTCTTTAATAGGTCCAGCTGTACAGAATGAAATCTTTCTTCTTTTTCAATCTCTTCCTTAACCTTACTGAAATCTCTACCAATGCCATAAACATAGTAACCTTCATTAAGCAGCATTTTAGCCACCTGATAGCCTATGCCTGAGGATGCTCCGGTTACAACTGCAGTTTTCATCTCTTCCATAATCTACCTGCTTTTCCAAATAAAAATCTTATCTTCGCCAATATATTTCTTTAATTCATTAACAACAGTCTGTGTAAGACCATTCTCGATAACTTCAGGATAATGATAATACCCATCTGTACTTTCAAATGGAAATTGCACCACAGAAGACATTTTCTCCTGTTTTCTTATATTCTTAAGGAACTCAGCAGATATTCTGAATGTTCCAACGCTTACATCTTTAATTTTATCCATGTCCACCATGGAACTGATCTTACCTATAAGATTCTTATATTTTTCTTCATAATCTTTTACATAGATTAAAGGATCAAAACAAAGCCTCACCTTAAACCCATGATCTATTGCCGTATTAAGAGAAGCTATACGACTCTTTAAATCAGGAGTCCTTATTTCATCTTTAAGGATCACTTCATCCTGAGTCAGGGTATATGCAAATATAACTCTGTCACATCTTAAAAGCCCGTCCCATATATCCAGTGGTGCCGCTTTAGTACGTATCTCAATAGACAGATTCTTATGTTGCTCTACGAATTCTATCCATTTCTTAACATAACCCGTAAGCCCTTCAAGACTAAGAAGATCAGAGTCATAGGAAATGCTTATATACATAGGATGTTCCTTTAAAATTTCCTCAACCTCTGCAAAATAATCTTCAAGATTTAGAAAAATCACCATATGACCAGAAGGATACATTCCCTTTAGATAACAGTACTTACAATCATAAATACAGTTCATCATAAGAGATGTATAATAAAAATGCTCATTTCCAAAACTTTGGCACACTGGTGCCCCATCATAAATAAGACGCCCCTCTTTCTTTGCTATGATGAGAGACTGATGGTCTTTTTCTATGCTTACACTCTGATTGTGTCTGTTAAATATATCTTTATAGTGGTCTATATATATGATATGCCGATATTTGATCTTAGCAAGAAGTTTTTTTGTTCTTTCATGATCAGCAACTGCTTTTTCAATATATATATGCTCAAATCTATCGTGAAATAATGTTTTCTCCAATTTCCTTCATCACTTTCTTTCCCGCCACTTTATCTTTGCACGGAATTTTTCCTTTTTCATATTGATTTTTAATTATATCTTCAACACTTATTCCTTCTAATTTGGCGTATCTATAATACTGCATAAATTCATTTTGCATAGTAACTGAAGCATGACATTCCTTAAAGAATTTCTCCAGCAGCTCTTTATCAGGCTCAATACTCTCATCCCATTGATACACCTGATCTCTGATTGTCTTAATATCATCTATACATTGGAATAATCTATCTTTAGACTTATCCATAATATCAATTATCTTTTCAAGAGTTATATCACCTCTTGTTATTGAATCATCAGAAACCACTTTGAGAAATAATATATTATGCTGCTTCAGGAATCTGGTTGCTGCAAGATATACGCCCGATGCCTCTTCATCATGAAGTACCACTGTGCCTTCAGACAGAGTCTCAGTTTTCTCATCATATCTAAATATTTTATTATCTGAAACGATCTCTGCCTCTTTAAAACCAGTATTAATTATCATATCCGGATAATATGACTTATTACTTATGGCATCTTTAATCTTATTTATCCTATATATCTCCCCAACAACACTATTATCAATACATTCAGCTCCACAACTGCCTATATTTATAAGAATATCATTAGACAGATCTCTATCCTTATCAGCACCAAACAAAGCTGCAATACTTATAGCCGCTCTCATAGGTCCGATACCTGTTATCAGTAATCTTATATCATCACCTTCTGAATAATAAAGATCAGAAGCTATTTTTTTCATATTGAATCTTGCTTTAAATGAGGAAACTTCTGCCTCCAGCGCAGCGCAAATTGTAATCATCTATATATATCCCTTTCCCAGAGTCACACGGCCATTATTATAGCATAAAACGTCCTTATAAACAAAAAATGCACTCTCAGATTTTCATCTGAAAGTGCACCTTTAAGAAATTATATAAAATCATACCTTTATACTGCTTGCCTGTTTTTGTTTTGATAACAAAACCTGCAATTTTTCGTATGTGTCTGCCAAACCTAATAATTCAGTTGCAAGCTTATCTCCATCATTCCACATATTATTTATCATATTCTGAAAACTAAGCTTTGCATCCCATGTATCAATAGTTTTACTTAACTCATTCTTGATAAAGAATAACTGATTGATATTTCTGCTACTGCTGCCATCTCTGACTCTTTGGATTTCCTTCTCAAGAACATTCTGCATTTCAATACTTTTCTTTTTAAAATTATCTTCTAATCCCATAAGTAAAAATCCTCCAAAAAATGCTGACCCCACAATTCTAGTAACACCAGAAACCGTAGTTGATAATAATACCTTCGACCATTGAAGTCAACCTTAATCCGTCGATTTCCACATATTTGACAGCCATTTTTGTGCAGAGTATACAAAGTTAAACGATTAATTTTAATTGTAAAATATTAAAAAAGATTCAAAATCGATTATATATTTTTTTCACCCCCCTGCACCGTAGGGCGTACTAAAAAACCTCCCTTCCGGTCATCCAGAAAGGAGGTTAAATATCAGTTCTTACAACTGTATTTTATATTATTTTGCAACAATGTTGATGATCTTCTTAGGAACATAGATTTCCTTAATGATATTTAAACCATCAAGCCTGTTACCAAGCGCTTCCTTACCTAAAGCGATTGCACTATCCTTATCGATATCAAGCGCAACATCAACTGTAACTCTTGTCTTACCATTGATCTGAACAGGAACTGTTATTGTATCACTGACAAGCTTTGACTCATCATATGTTGGCCACTCCTGGTCAAATACTGAATATGTGCCGCCAAGCATCTCGAAAAGTTCTTCACCCATATGAGGTGCAAATGGAGCTATGAGTTTAACCATAGTGATAAGTGTTTCCTTATCAACACCGTCACCCTTATTTGTCATTTCAACAAACTTGTTGTTGTATTCCATGAATGCTGAAATAAGTGTATTTAAGCTGAAGCTTTCAATTCTTTCTGTAACATCATGTACAAGGCAGTTACGAAGTCTGATAAGCTCTTTTGTTTCCTTAACATCTCTATCGATATTATCAGTAACCATTGTGTAGAATCTCTTGATGAATCTTGAGATACCATCAATTCCTGCATCATCCCAGATAGAATCCTGTTCTGGTGGTCCTACGAAAAGTTCATAGAGACGAAGTGTATCACAACCATAGTTCTCAACGATATCATCAGGAGATACGATATTACCAAGTGACTTACTCATCTTAGTTGGCTTACCTGTTACTCTGTCACGGCCATTGATCATACCCTGGTTAAAGAGCTTCTGGAATGGCTCATCAAAGCTTACTACACCGATATCATGAAGGAACTTTGTATAGAATCTTGAGTAAAGGAGATGAAGAACCGCATGTTCAACACCACCGATATACATATCAACTGGAAGATACTTATCTGCCTTTTCCTTACTTACAAGTTCATTCTTATTCTTAGAATCAACATATCTAAGGAAATACCATGATGAACCAGCCCACTGAGGCATTGTATTTGTCTCACGCTTTGCAGGAGCACCGCAGACTGGACATGTTGTATTTACCCAGCTGTCGATTGCTGCAAGTGGTGATTCACCTGTTCCTGTTGGCTCATACTTCTCAACATCTGGAAGAAGTACTGGAAGCTGATCTTCTGGAACCGGAACAGCACCGCAATGAGGACAATGAACGATAGGAATTGGCTCTCCCCAGTATCTCTGACGGCTGAATACCCAGTCACGGAGCTTATAGTTAGTTGTTGCCTTACCAAAGCCCTTTTCCTCGATCATCTTTGGAGCTTCCTTCTTTAATATGGCTGACTCCATACCGTTCCATTCGCCTGAATTTATCATTACACCTGATGCATCTGTATATGCCTCAGTCATATCTTCAATTTCCTTACCATCCTTAGAGATAACCTGGATGATTGGAAGGTCAAACTTCTTAGCAAATTCAAAGTCTCTATCATCATGAGCAGGTACGCACATGATAGCACCTGTACCATAATCAGCAAGTACATAGTCTGAAAGCCAGATTGGAACAAGAGCTCCATTTAAAGGATTTACAGCATAGCTTCCTGTAAATACACCTGTCTTCTCGTGGTCAGCCATTCTGTCAACTGATGAACGAAGTGATGTCTGATAGATATAATCTTCTACTGCTGCACGAGTCTCATCTGTAGCAAGGCTCTTTGCAAGTGCATGTTCAGGAGCAAGTACCATAAATGTAGCTCCATGGAGTGTGTCAGGTCTTGTTGTGTAAACTGTGATAGACTCATCTTTTCCATCAATCTTAAAGTTTACTTCAGCACCTGTAGATTTTCCGATCCACTCTGTCTGCATCTTCTTAACCTTCTCAGGCCAGTCAAGCTTGTCAAGATCAGCAAGAAGTCTGTCTGCATAAGCTGTGATCTTAAGCATCCACTGACGAAGGTTCTTCTTTGTAACATCAGCGCCGCAACGCTCACATTTACCATTAACTACTTCTTCATTTGCAAGACCTGTCTTACATGAAGGACACCAGTTGATAGGCATTTCCTTCTCATATGCAAGACCTTTCTTAAACATCTGAACGAAGATCCACTGTGTCCACTTATAGAACTCTGGATCTGTTGTATTAAGTTCCATGTCCCAGTCATAAATAGCTGCGATCTGCTTAATCTGTCTCTTGATGTTAGCTACATTTTCAGCTGTAGAAATTGATGGATGGATACCATTCTTAATAGCAAAATTCTCTGCAGGAAGTCCAAATGCGTCCCATCCCATTGGGTGGATAACGTACTTACCATGCATGAGCTGATATCTGCTCCAAACATCAGAGATTACATATCCTCTCCAATGACCAACATGAAGTCCGTGTCCTGATGGATAAGGGAACATGTCAAGACAGTAATACTTTTCTTTCTTACCGTCATTTACATTAATCGGATTTTCTTCCCATTTTTTTGTCCATTTTGCTTCAATAAGCTTATGATTATACTGGGCCATGATTATTTCCTCCAAATTATATTACTTTAACGAGTTGCCTCGTAATTTACAAATAAAAACCCCGAGTACCATTAAGGTATACCCGAGGGCTTATTATATCATATTAAAATGTTTGTAACAATTGCAAATTAACTGTTATTTGATTTACAATTTTTCTTCCATGAGGTTTTTATAACCTTCACCATAAATCTCATCTGCATTAGTAAGGATCATAAATGCGTGAGGATCTTCTTCTTTAACAAGTTCTTCTAAGTCAGGAGCCTGTCTCTTCTTAACAACACAGAGAATCATCTCCTTATTCTGCTTTGTATAAGCACCGCTTCCCTTAAGGAGAGTCGCTCCTACATCCAATTCTTCAAGTATCCTCTTAACCAGTTCATCAGAACGATCAGATACAATAAGTATCATCCTTGCTTCATCAGCACCATATAAGACATAATCAAGTACTTTTCCTGTTACGATAACTGCAAGAAATGCATACATCACATTGTTTATATTCTTAAATACAAATCCTGAAGCAACTACAACTGCAAGGTCAAGTATAAGGAATAAAGTTCCGGTTTTAATATATTTATATTTTCTTCTTAAAATCTTTACAACAATATCCATTCCGCCAGTTGTAGCTCCGGCTTTAAGAACAAGTCCAAGTCCAACACCGGCTAGAACGCTGCCTGCCATTGTTGCCGGAAAAAGATCCACCGGCTGTGTATGTATCCTTGAAAAAAAGTTGGTAAATAAAGAATTACATATAACTGCATATACAGTAGCTATTATCATACGGCCGCCAAAATTGTACCATCCCAAGATAAGAATAGGAACATTTAAGATAAAGTACCAGCTACCTGCTCCAAGTCCTATGGTATGGCTTAAAATAACGCCAATACCCATAACTCCACCAGGAGCTAATTTATTAGGATCAAGGAAAATACCTATTCCGACTGCATATATCATTGTTCCTAACGCAATCTGCAAAATGTTTTTAATTGAAAGTTTTTTATGCTTCCACATAAATAGTTCCTCCTGTCATAGCAGTTCAAGTTTAAATTAAAAGTAAGTCGGACCCTTTATAGATACGGTCCTTTAATTCTGCTATCCACTATCTAGTATATACCTTCTCTTCTTAACTCTCAACCATCCAGAAAGCGAATGTTTTTTTTATAAATTCAAATTTTCTGACCTAATATTTGTTTAATCCGTCCTGATCTGAATTCTCTTAGGAGAAAACCATACTTTTGCAATTTTTCTGTATTTAAATAATACTGCAAATTCCATTAAAAACAGATGAGGCCTGAAGAATGTTGCATCTAAAAACGCTATAAAAAAAGCCCTTACTACATCAAGATAAGAATAATGATCATTCTTCATAAACGATTTATCAATATACATGGTCAGAGTCAGCATTATACCAAACAGGATATAGGAAGATAACGCAATTATAAAAAGCCGTAAATTTATAAGCTTTAATATCAGAGATGCAACTATAAGGAACCATCCAAGAATAATAAACTCAGGACATAAAAGCTCATAAAAGAAGTTAAAAGGCATGGTTGCCATTCCAAGAAATCCATATTTCGGATTGAACATCATGGAACGGTATTTATAATAATTCTGGATCAGTCCCACATACCATCTCTGTCTCTGTTTCTTAAAGTCCTTCATACTATCCGGTGCCTGAGTCCAGCATACTGCATCAGGAACATAGACCATACGATAAGGTATGTTATTCTTTCTGTAAAACTGATGAAGTTTCATGGTAAGTTCCATGTCCTCCCCCTTGTTGTAAACATCATACCCGCCTACCTTTACAAGAGCTGATTTCTTAAATGCCCCAAAGCCTCCTGATATTATCATATTGGAATTGGTGCTATTATAGAATATCCTGGTTCCTATGAAGGCTCTTCCATATTCAAGAACCTGCATATTGGCAATAGGATTAGTTGAAAGTATGGCTTCAACAGGTGTAGCGTCTTTAAACTTTACATTATTGGAGATCTTAATATTTCCTCCGACACCTATGACCTGTGAATTCTCCGCAAATGCCCTGGCCACATATCTTAATGCATCCCTTTGAAGGACTTCATCTGCATCCATATCCACAATATAAGGATAAGAAGCGACATTTATACCTGCATTGGATGCATCTGCTTTGCATCCACCGTTTACCTTAGTTATCATGATTATCTGTATCCCGTTAACTCTGGCGCTATAATATTCCTTGATCTGCTTGCAGGGTACCTGATATCTTATAGGCATTCCATAGGATCTTTTCATCTTGAATGTATCGATCATAAGTTGCTTGGTATTATCCGTAGATCCATCATCCACCACCACGATCTCATAACGTTTATAGTCCAGTTTCAACAAATTATTAACCGTCTGGATAAGATATACATTTTCATTATATGCCGGAACTATTATCGAAAAAGGAAGATAAAAATCTTCCTCCAACTGATTATGAAGCATTTCCTTACGTCTGTAATTATACATTGCAACAGCTCCGTAAATATTAGTAATGAGAAGTATCGTGGCATATATTATCAGATAAAAGAAGAAAAAATAATTACAGAATATTATAAATCTAACCATACAATCCCCCCTTTAACCTAAACCATTCTTTTCAGATGCCAATGCGCTAATAAGCGCTTCAATGGCAAATCTGTCATTTCCCGAAGTAACATAAGCGATATATTTAGGATGTATACCATTTTTCGCAAGACTTTCAGCTGAATTAACCCTTATATACCAGTTTTTTGATCTAAGCCCCTTAATAAGCGCATGCATAGCTTCATCCGTATTATAGCCTCTGAGAGTCTTTGCAGCTACTGCAGCCGGTTCCCAATCTGAAGACATATAATATTTTTCATATGTTTTAAGAAAAACCTTCTCATTCTTATAACTTTTAACATCAGATAACAGTCTTAACATATTGCATTTTACTGAGATTGGTATATTTAAGACTTCATTATCCAGCATCTTTGCAAATTCCCTGTCAAAGATGTGTATACCTGAATACTTTAAGAAACGTAACACCACATTCTTATAATTATCTTTATATGTCTTATAGTATTTCATCATACATCTTGCCAAAACCGCCTTATTCCCGGGATATTTAAGCAAATGATTCCCCAAAACTATATCATTGTAGTCTATATTTGCACTGTTTAAGGTATCCAAAAGATCACATACCGTCTCGGGATCACCAAAACTAATAAAGCTAAGAGCCGCATTCTCACATACATATACATTCCTCTTTTCATAAAGATACTCTCTAAGAAGTGGTAAATACGGTTTGTAAACCTCTTCCTTATCCATATGACATGTGGATAAAAAATAAGCAAAAAAAGCTTTTTTATCTGTTAATCTTAAATTTCTCCCTATGGAGATAAAACCTTTTTTGTTCTTAACGAATATGTTTACTACCCTTTGATCTTCCTCATAAATATCCCTATATGCATATCTGAATGCCTCAAGATTTATGGAAATCCTGAGTCGGTATAATAAAATGAAGCCTATCCTGTAGTTATCCGAAAGACTTTTACGCAGGATTTTTTTCCAGTATATCGTCTTCTTATTAAGCTGTTTTTCATAGGTACGTAATTGTACCACTGCATAACCATGGAAAAGCAGAACTGCAAAAATGATATAAATATAGATTTGTAATATCAGAATAATATTATTTGATTCCATATACATCACGCCCCTTGAAAAAATATATGTTTCCTTCACGTGTACATTATACCACATTTGTATATACCAGTTTACCCGTAGGCCTTCGAATTCTCACTTTATTCAAATTTATCCTAAATTTTTAGGCTACTATTCCTACATAAAATTGGTATTATATAGAACTGATCAAAGGAACTATTAAAATGAAAAAAAGAACGTATGAACTCACTCATACGTCCTTTTATTATATTAAGACTTTTTATTTACTGCTTTAAATATACCTCAATTTCTTCAGGTGTATAAACCAGCTTACCCATATCTTCAAGATTCTCTGTATGAGAGAGAAGATCTTCAGGTGTTATAAATGTTTCCTGGAATAAAAGAAGATCATTAAATAATGAAAGCAACTCCTGACCGCTTACATCTTCTTTTGTAATATCTTTATATTCTTTCTTGTTACCACTTAACTTTAGTAAATGGCGGCCATAGATATAAAACATTCTTATCAGTTCTTCAGATATAAAGCTCTTAACCGATGAAACCTTATCAACCCTCTTATATGCCTCATCTTCTTTGATTTTATCAAGGAGTGCCATAATCTTTTCATCTCTGTTAACGGTAACATTTTCAGATGTTTCAAGCAACATTTCCGGTGTCTTCTTAAAAAGATCTGCAATGTGTTCTTTGATATAATCAATAATTTCCTTAAGAAGATTCTGCCCTGATGTTACTTCCTCTGTGTATCTTATCTTATAATCCAACCCCTTAGCTTTAAAGGCCTCATCATAACAATGAGCTGCAAACTGGGAACAAACCATAGGATGCACGTCAGGATCATCATAGTATTTTTTATCTACAAGTTTGATAACTTCGAAAATAGCAATCTTTATAACACTCAGTATAAGATCCCTATATTTTGAATCTTCTGCAAAATTATAGCCAAGAATGTAAAGGCCAAGAACTGCAAGATTAAACTTACCATAAGGAAGTTTTTCCTCTGCATATTTAGTTGCAATATCTGCAACTATTTTTGTATCAGGGTAAGTAATATCCTCCCATTCTTTCCTGGTAAGTCTTCTTATATAGATTCCTCTTTCATTATTGGTATGAAGAGGAGCTCTTACAACACCATCAATTTCCTCATTTAATACATATGCCGGATTATAATCAGACAAACCCGCATGACTTACTTTTGAATGAGTAAGTTTAGCAATAAGCTGAGACAATGGTTCAGGTGGTGCTTCAAAAAGCATCACATCTCCACATTTAAGATCAGATAATTTAAGCGTCTTATCCATAGCTTTCCCCCTTAATCTTTAATTTTACTATAATAAAAACTACTCTTTAACCTCGAGTCTTGGACTCTATATAATAATACCCGATAATATCTAACGTGTAAATATAAAGTCTTTTATAAATGAATCCCATTTTTTCTCCCAGTTAGCAAGCATTATGTTCTTCTCAGCTTCGCTCATCCCGCTGTAAATATATGAATTCTTGATAAGCTTCTTTACTGCTCTAAGATCCATATCCGAACCTGTATAAGCCTCCCAGAAATCATAGGTCAGACCATCATTACAAAAGATCTGAGGATCATCAGAACAGATCACACAATTAAGGCCTGAATTAAGATAACCATATATTGGATGGATCCTTATATCGGCAATATATCTGAGAACCTGATTACTTATAGGGCACACCTCAAGAGTATTCTGATTCTGCTTTACCATATCCTGAAGATACTTATATCTGTAAAGATTAAGACCATGTCCTATCCTTTCTGTTCCCACCAGATATGCTGTATAAAGATTATCATCATCGAATCTGTTACTTTCTCCATCGTGAAGATACATAGGAACTTCATTTAAAAGATTTTCTTTACCTGCATCATATAAAGCATCTACAAATTCTTTAGTAGTACTTCCCACATCTTCTTCACTTACAAGATCATATCCTATTATAAATTTAGAATTCGAAATCCCCTTAAGTGGCAGTGGATTCTTATTAATTGCTGGATCATTCATCCATTTTTTGGTAAGCTCCATCTTTTTAATAGCTGAAGGAATTTTTTCCCTGCCTCTGCTGGCTGTAAGGATAAGCTTTAACTGGAAACCGTCCTCCACAGTAGTTTTAGCCGCTTCCATATATGATGCTTTAAGGATCTTAATAAATTCCGGATCATTCTCATCCATATTAGGAGCAGGTGAAGGTTCCTGATTAATAACGAAATTATGATCATCATACAATGTATCTGCCACACCACATCTTAATTCACAATAATCAACATTATCCTTTATAAGAAGCTTAAATGCCTCAGTATAATAAATCTTAAATACATCTCGAATATTAAGGATCATTCCCACACGACTGAAAATATCATTAAATCCACCCCAGATATAACCGATATGATCAATATAATAATTAGAATTATCTGCAAGTGTATAAAGCTGCACAAGTTCTCTCCTTGCTTCAACACTTCCCAGGATAGAAGTAAGAGGCTGGAAAACAGATGGAATAGATTTTTTAAGAGTAGACTTATTGAATCTAAAAAGTGTTCCTCTTAAGTATTTTCCTGAAACTGTACTGTAATCATTTAAAAGAGCATAAATCTCCCCTGGAAATAACTTATCAAGATCATCAAGGAGTTTATCCATGTTATATGTAGCACTTGAATGTATATGAAGATTTCCGCCCTTAGGCATCTTTAAAAATGTATCCTTAAGATTAATATAATCCCCTGAAATAAGCTGACTCTGATCATCAATATATTGCTTTACAGCATAAAATGGATTTGCAGGCGGATACTTTCTTGCTTCAACATCTGATTTAATAACAGCATTTATAGCCCTTCTTGAGGAATCCATATTTTTAGATAATGTAGCTTCATCATTACTCATCTGAGGCTCATAATTATCAAAACAATAAGCTTCATTATACATTTTCATTCTATTTACAGTATCTTCTAATTCTTTCTTACTGCTTACTTTACATTCCCCTAAAAGCTCATCTTCTCTTACACCTTTTAAATTATTCTCCTCTATCTCTGGAACAGGAAGAAGCTTCTTCATAAAATGTATCATCTCTTTTGCCATAATATCCTCCAATCTTTTATACATGCTTTAAAGCGTTTTCCACAAAAGTGAAAAACGCCTTAAAATATTCAACTAAATTACATAGGATTAACTTCACCCTTCTGGTTTAAAGTTGTTCCCCAGACTTTTGCAGTTCTTTGCTCTACTAATGCAAGACTTTTTACATCAATAGGATTATGCCACTTGTCCCAGACAAGACCTGTAGCTCCTTCTGCCTTAATACTGATATTCTGAGTATTAGCAGGAAGAGGAATATTAGCATCAAAACCTGCAGTCTTATGCTCATCATTATGCTCCCAGGCTTTGTTTTTAACTACTTTTTTACCCTTATCATCAAAACTATATTCTTCCCAGAAAACATTAAACTTTGCCACATAAGCGCCGCTATGATGTAGATTTAAGTTTCCCCTCTTATGCTTTGTTACTTCTTCTGTAACATATTTTGTATTACCCTGAACCTG
>DFFQ01000190.1:18830-25697 GCA_002371025.1 Lachnospiraceae bacterium UBA3772
GGATTCTGAGCGCTAAGCTGAGTATTTGAAAAAATGATATCATTCATCTTCTTTATAAAATCATTATCTGACATTATGCCTGAGTAAATATCACTTCTTCCACCAAGCACTACAACCTTTACAGAAATATCGCTATATGTATATCCACCACCTATAGAACCATCACCAACAACATTGATTCCTTTTATAGTTACATTTCCATTAAGTGCAGCCTCTAACTGAGCAGTAGTCATAGTTGATTCAAATGTAATAAAGATCTGTCTTCCATACTGAACATTCTGAACATACATAGGCGGCTGACTGCTTGAAACACCCTTCTTAACCAAAAGATCCCATGTTACATTTTCTGCAAACACTTCTGATGGATGAGTAGGCTTTCCGGCTGATACTGTATAGAATATCTGCTTATACTCTGTAACATATGTAGATTTCTTATTACTGTAAATTCCATTAAAATCAATTCCAAGATCATTCTTAAGGAAATTCACACTTACATCGAGATCAAGAGAAAGCTGCTTTTCGTCAATAACTGATGATGAATTCATCTGGAAAAGAGCAGGGATATTATTCTTATCACTATGTTCCCTAAACCATCTTTCAAGCAAAGTATCAATTGCAGCACTTACGTTTTTATAATCCGGAGATGCAACTGTGATACAGTTGTCCTTTTCAAGTCCAGGCAGATCCACTGAAATATCCATAGAATCTCTGTCTGCCACTAAGGCCTGCGGACAACCATCAACTATTCCATCATTTCCCATAAGAAGTCCACCAGGATATGAAACATCCTTAAAAGCGTTAGGTGCTGAAATATCATAAGTACCTGATACTTCATTAAGCTTTCTTGTTATTACGTAAAAATCTTCACCATCCCAGTTGCCACTGGTTGGAATGAAGTTTTCACACTGATTCCCGTTAAATGCAAGAATCTCCTCCGGCTTATAATTTAAGCCAAAAATACCTTCATCAATCTGTTCTTTGTTTGTCATAATAAAGACCTCCCTTAAAAATTTTTTCTTTGTTTTTTTGTCTGTAACTGCAATATATCAAAACTCTTCTTTTACTTGTGTGATTCTGGCTGAAATGAAAAAAATAAGGCCAAGCTGTCAAAATTACAGCCTGACCTGTTCTGAGATTAATTAAAATATTCTTTTAACTCCTTTACCTTTGACCTTGAAACCGGAACTACATCTTTAACATCCTTAAAGAACATATCATAGGTATAGGTTATCCTTGGAGAAAAATGGTCCACCTTGGAAAGATTAACCAGATAAGATTTATGTGTCTTAAAAAAATACTGATTCTCCAGCTTTTCTTCATAAAACGCCAGCGTCTTATTTCCCCTGTATATCTTATCCTTCGTATGAATAAAGACTATACTGTTGCAAGTTTCAAAATAGTAGATATCAGAAATATTTAGTATTGCAATATTTTCATCATCATAACCGCATACCATATTAAGATTATAATCAATAGCCTGATTAACATCTGATAAAGCGTTCATCTTCACCTGAGGATCCATCTTCGCTTTCTGATCCATAAAACGCCTGATACACTTATCGAACCTTTCCATGGTAAAGGGCTTCTGAATATAATCCAGGGCATTAAGTTCAAAAGCTTTCACCGCCCCCTCATTATGAGCCGAAATAAAGCAGATTTTAGTATCCGGACGAATAAGCGCTATCTGTTCAGCTATATAAAGGCCACTTATTCCAGGCATCTCAATATCAAGAAACAAAAGATCCACCTTTGTTCTTATAAGATACGCCAATGCATCCACCGGATTTGTAAATGTTTCCTGAACAGAAAACTCTTTATAACTCCTTAGCTTTTCTTCGATATATTTTACTGAATTGATCTCATCATCTACTATCACAACCTTCATTTAACTTCCTCCATCCTATACCTGAATCTTATTTTTGTACCTTTTTGTTCCTCACTTTCAAATACAAGTTTTTCATCGCAATATTTAGAAAGTCTGTAATTTATATTGGGAATCCCAACCCCGTGACTGTTAGATCTGTTAAGCATCTTCACTTTAAATTCCGGTATTCCTGCCCCATTGTCTTCAATAAGAAAATCAAGATACTCCCCTGCTCTTTTTACATGGATCACTATTTCCAGCACTTCCGATTTAAAACCATGCCTGATGGCATTTTCAACCAGAGGCTGAAGGATCATCGGCTGGAACTTTATTCTACTGAACCACATATCTTTTGTTAAAATATCAGTTTCTCCTCGTATACTAGACATAGTTACACCTTCAAAATCAAAGGAAAGCCTTATCTTATCGCCACGTCTTAAATTTTCGATTGCTGTATATGATTTAAGAAAATCTACTTCATCTAAAAGACTATATTCATCAAAGTCCTTGTAATTAAATCTATACTTTACCTTTAAGAAATCCGATAGATTTATAAGTAACTTTCTGGCTTTTTCTAAATCCATTTCCATCAGAACATAAAGGTTATTAAGAGTATTAAACAAAAAATGCGGTGCAATCTGGGCATGAAGAAATGATATCTCCATCTTGTCTGCATATGAAGCATTTAGATATGCCTGGTCGATATCCATAAGGAATATGTTGATATGACATAATACAAATACCAAAAGACCAATATTATAGAAATTGTCTTTCAGATAAAATCTGATACTGCCTCCCATTTCAAGAGCAATGATCTCAAGTCCCCCGAGGATAAGAAAGATGATGATCCCTGAAAATGAAAACAACGCATAGATTTTCTTATTCGGCATAGCTCTTATTATTATATAAATACAAAAGACTGCATTTATTAAAAGTATAACGGAGTAACTATTACCCACAATATTCATCATTCTTTTTTTACCGGAAACAAAAATAAGAATGATATATATAACATCTATACATATCAAAATATTTGTCCTGTCCTTACTTCTTTTATAAGGATATACACTTTTTATAAATGCATATATAAACATCAACATTATGATAAATGTCGTAAATTCTGCTTTGACTATTATTTTTATCGGAAGACAAAATATATGTATACCACCAATATTATGATTGATAAGAAATGCAAAAACTGCGCTGGCAATACAAAATCCCGCAAAATAATATCCGGATCTCCCTTTATTATACTTACTCAGAATAAGAAGAGGAAAAACACCAAATCCGATCAGGATTCCCACCATCAGGATATCATTTATATTCTTATTAGTCGTATACTTATATATATTGCTTACAGTACCAAAATATATATCCTCCGTTATTCCTCCCTTAACACAGGTAAAATTAGATATTTCAATTTTAATATTCAACTCTGTACTATCTGCATTTATAAGATAATTATCCGGTTTAAGAACTCCCACTTCATCCTTTTCATTTGTTGCAACCCTCCCAACACCACCAATATATTCATTATTTACATATATCCTATATGCACTTGAAATATAAGGAACACATAACATATAGTGGCCGGGAGATCTTAATTTAAACTGTATTTCATAAGTTCCAAATTCCGCAGTATTAGTAAGACTATCTTTAGAATTGCCTAAAGATTCCGGAACATTTACAAATCTTGACGAGTCACTTACCGTTTCACTTCCACATAGCATTTCGGGATAAAACCTCCACTCTCCATCAAGAGTAAAGATTTCATTTTCCTCATCCCAATTACTTAGATCTATCCATCCATTCTTAATACCCGCCGATCTAAGGACACTGGTTTTATTTATATAATAAGTGACCAATACCATTATCATCAGTATCAAAAAAGAAATGATAAATCTCATCAAATAATTCCTATTTATTATTTTCATACAAAAGTCCCCTGTTTTTTCTTTAACCTAAAAAGGTTGTAGTGATTAATCACTACAACCTGTCTCGTCTTGTAGCCTCACACGAATAAATTAACGGGTGTGCAGCAACTGATCATCATATTTCCCCAGTAATAAGCCATGGTGATGGCTGAGTAACGAATACACTGTTTTTATCTGTTTTGCTAACAGTGATCTGTGTTACTTCCATATTCTTTATATTATGTCTTTCAAAGATTCCCTTAATTTCAGAAAGTACATCCAATTCCAATGTATAGATGACAAACTGCATCTTATCGTTTTTCTTTATGAGACGCTCAATATCTCTTTCAAGATACTTAGTAGCAACAATAAATGAAAGACGTGGTACCGGCATCTTTGCAAGGCTTTCATCTGAAAGATCTGGCACTATAAGAACATTATTAAGGCCGAACTTTGTAACATTTTCTTCCATAGTCTGCATATCCTGTTGATCAGGCTCAACTGCGATGATGGTTCCATCAGGGGCAGCAAATGCTGATTCTATAACGATAGTCTCACCACTTACTATGGCAATCGTATCCTGAGTTTCAACCCCCAGCATACTCATAATGACTGCTCTTATCTCATGGCCTACGTACTTAACTGTACCTTTGCTGAAGAATTCATTCTTCATACCGATTCGATAACTTTCCCTTGTATTTTCATTAAAGATAAATACAACTGAAGGCACCTTGATCTTCTTATTAGCCAGTTCCATAATACGTGCTTTCATAATATTATCATTTGGAATCAGCCCTTCAGCAAACCAGACCTCATAATCACCAAGCCCCTTCTCCCAGAGATCATAAAAAAGATCCTCATGAGTAGAATCCACAAATATCATAACCCTTTTATGAGTCTGAATAGTTGGAATGATATTCTTCTCTTTACCACAAATGTTGATCATCTTGATCTTTTCCGGACTGGTATTCATATAATCTGAAAAGTATGCAGTCCACTCAAGCATCTCTTTGTTGTTATAAGCTGTTCTCTCTGACATAGTAAGCCCTCCTTATTAGTCTTTTAACCTTTATTTATCTTCTTCTGTTTTTGAATCAGATTTATGTGTAAATTCTTCCGCCTTTTCCTTTGCACGCTCTAAAGCTGCAGCTGCAAGCATTCTTTTCTTTCTATTCTTTGCAGATTCCCTCTTTTTCTTTGGCCCCTTGATAGGTCTGCCCTCTGCATCAAATCCCCTTAGATCCATATAATAATCTGTAGCATTTGTAAGTCCCTTCTTCTTCAGGCTATCACGAAGAATGATAGTAAGGAGCGTATAGAAACAAGCAAATACCGGAACCCCAAGGATCATTCCAGGGAATCCGAAGAGATCTCCACCAACAATGATAGCAAATAATACCCAAAGTCCGCTAAGTCCTGTAGAATCCCCAAGGATAAGTGGTCCCAGGATATTTCCATCAAACTGTTGAAGGATAAGTATAAATATTACAAATACTATGCACATCTTTGGACTTTCAACAAGCACCAAAAGTGCTGATGGTATCGCTCCGATAAATGGTCCAAAGAAAGGAATTATATTTGTAAAACCAATAACCACACTTATAAGGGTTGCATAAGGCATTGCAACAGCCTTACAAAATATTGCGCATATAATTCCAATGATAATGGAATCAACGATCTTGCCATTGATAAATCCACCAAATACAGAATTCACATAGTCAAATACTTCTAATGTATGAGTACCTTTCTTTTTTCCACCAAAAGAGAATATCCACTTCTTTCCCTGAGCTGAAAGCTTTTCCTTTGAACCCAGAATATAAACAGCAACAATGCATCCAATTGCAAAATCAATAACTATCTTAACACCACCGATAATACCGCTGGATACAGTTGTAACAATGGTATCCATGTTAGGAATAATCTTATCATTAAGGAATTTTGTAACTGATACTTCAAAATCACTTAAATATCCACTGATCATAGCTTCCATTTCATGATTATTTTTAAGAGCTTTCATAGCCCATTCCTCAGTATTGGTAATATATTGAGGTATTTTATTATAGAGTTTTAATAAACTGTCCTTTAACTCTGGAATAAGTATGATAAGCAGACTTGCTATCAAAGCAAAAAAGACAAGCATAGTAAAAGTAACAGCCACAATATTGGGCCATTTCTTATTACATTGATCTGTCTTTTTGATCTTCTTATATAATTTAACAAATGCTTTTTCAAATAATGTATGTATAGGATTTAAAAGGAAGGCAAGAGCACATCCGATAAAAAATGGAACAAGTGCTTTTGCAAATGTACCTAACGCCTTGAAGATAACGCCAATCTTTCCAAGCAGTATGTTGAAAAGAACAACACAACAAAGCGAAAAAGTGAGTATCATACCTTTTTTTAAGTCATCTTTGTTAAACCTGTTTTTCAAAGCGAAAAACCCCCGTTCGTAAAAGTAGTTATCTACATTGTATCACAAACGGGGGTTCGATTATATTAATTTTTTATTTATTTTCTTGATACAAAAAAAAGAACGATAAGGGGCCATATGCCCAAAAAAGGAAAGGTACGAGCGCACTAAGAATGTGCTTTCGTGCCTTTCCTTTTTTGATGTTATGGCCATGGGACGGTATTTACTTAAGAAAAATGCCACGTCTCCATGTCCATTATTTACATAGCAGTAATTGGTTTTGCACCAAATCAAGTTTTTTTCCTTTATTTATGTGGCTTCCGAAACTTTTGCCAAGATAAAATTGGTACAGTGAAAAACAGAGCGAAAAATCTATTTATGTACAGTTTTAGGCTAGAGAAATTTAGATTTCAAAGATTTCATGAAACTATTCCTCTCAGATTCTTCTCTATCTTCGTAATTGTCTGAATCGTGGTTACTATATCTTTCTCAGGTATGCCCTCAAACATCTTTTCCATTAAAATCTTACTCATCTCATCATTTTTCTCGCAGAACTCTCTACAATGATCAGTGAGTACGATTCGCTGTTTTCTCTTATCAGACTCATCAGTCTGAAACTCTATAAATTTCTTCTTTTCAAGCTTTAAGAGTATCTGTTTAACATTCTGATGAGAACTCCC
>DFFQ01000097.1 GCA_002371025.1 Lachnospiraceae bacterium UBA3772
ATCGAACTTTTATCATCAGAAAGAGCGTTTATCTCATTATAGATTTCACCTGCTACATTTGCGAGGAGCACTTTCTTTCCAAGTCCAGTAACAAATCTTATTACGCCATAACTAAATTTATCTATAGATTCATTTCTTGATTTTAATTCCTTTTCTACAGTCTGATATCTTACTATAGGTCCCGCAATAAGCTGGGGAAAAAGACATACATAGCAGCTTAAATTTATCAGATTATGCTGAGCCTTAACTCTTTTACGATAGACATCAATATTATAAGAAAGTATCTGAAAAGTATAAAATGATATTCCCAAAGGAAGGGCTATTTTTATCAATTTAAATTCACTTCCTGTTAAGGCATTATAATTTTCTATAAAGAAATTACTGTATTTAAAGAATACAAGGCTTCCTAATTCTATAAATACCCCTGACAAAAACCATACAGTGCTTTTTCTTCCACTGTATTTCTCAGTCATTATACCCGATATGTATCCAACAAAAATAGTAAGTATAATAACTAAAAGAAATTTATGTTCCCCCCATCCATAAAATACAAGGCTCATCATAAGGAGCCAGATATTCCTGAACTTTTTAGGGATAAGATAATATCCGGCAATTACCACCGGCAGAAAGCCATATAAAAATGTTATACTTGAAAACAGCATCTCAATACTTCCCTACTTAAATATTATTCATTCACTAATTATTCTCATTCACTTTCAAGTTCTTTAATGAACCTGGATTCATTACAGATCTTACTTCCCATAGTTTTCGGACTATAGATATATAATCTGTCACTACTTCTTGTTAAGGCCACATAAAACATTCTTCTTTCTTCTTCTATTTCTGCCTCGGCCTTTGCTTTTTTATGAGGAATATCTCCCTCAACACAGTTTATTATATGTACCTCTTTAAATTCAAGTCCTTTAGCGCTATGCATTGTCATTAATCTGACTCCATCTAAAGATTCCTGATACATTTTTTTCTTCTTATTTTCATCCTGCAGAATTTTCCTATAATTCTCCATATAAGTAAAGAATTCATCAAAATCCCTGGTACCTTCAGCCATTCCCTGAAAATCATCAAGAATATCAAATATCTCTTCTTTATCCATATTTCTTTTATCACAAAATTCAGCTATATAATCATCATATCCTACAGCTTTTCTAATATAATTAATTGCCCCATATGGATCCAGTTTACTTATACGCCTTAGCTGGTTACTTAAGATTCTTATATTAGTTACAAGATAATCTTTATCTTCTGCTTCTGATATAAGATCCCTTAGATCAACATTTTCATACTTAAGCATATTTCTACTGATATATCTGACAGGCTTATTCATGAAATTAAGGAATATCTTTCTTCTGTCATCTCCTACTGCAAAAAGTATGTATGAAATAATAGGCACCACAGCAAAATGATTGAATATATCCGGCATCATATCTCTAAGTACAAAAGGAATATTAAACTCTCTCAGCTTAAAAATAAGCTTTCTTGGATCCTGATTAGTTCTATATAATACAGCAATATCCTTCGGCATAAGACCTTCTTTTAAAGAAAGTCTTATACGGTCAACCACCATATCACACTGAGTTCCATTATCCTTTGGTTTTATAAGAGTAACACGTCCACCGTCAGGAATCCCTGACCTTAATCTTTTCTTATATCTTTTTTTATTATTTGAAATAAGATTTCCTGATTTATCTGAAATAATCTTAGGACATCTGTAATTAAGAGATAATGTAAGAATCTCTGCCTTCTTAAATTCCTGTCCAAACGAAAGCATTATATCCGGTCTGGCACCTCTGAATCCATATATGGACTGGTCATCATCCCCTACCGCAAATATATTATCATCTGGATGTACTAATAGTTTTAATATTTCATACTGTATAAGATTCGTATCCTGAAATTCATCCACCATGATATAAGGATACAGTTTATGAATCTGCTTTAAGATATCTTTTCTTTCTTTAAGAAGGTCATAACACATGGAAGACATATCATTAAAATCAAGTCTTTTTAATTTCTTTTTTTCATCCTGATATTCTCTGTAAAGTCTTTTAAAATCATTGGAAGGCATATCTTTACTGTAATAATCCTGAATATCTATCATATCAAAAGATATGATATCCATCTGAAGAATGACACTGTTTAACACTTCATTATTGTCAGCATATTCCGGATTAATACGTCTTAAGATATTTCTTATCATACTGTATTTTTCCTCTTCAGTGATAACCGCATCATCACTGAATTTATATGCAGTACGAATTATCCAGTAAAAAAAAGAATGAAATGTAGCAAACCTCACATTTTCATATTTTCTGCCTGAAATATTAAGAAACCTTTCCTTCATGGATTCTGCCGCAGCCTTTGTAAAAGTTATAACAAGTATATTCTCCGGCCTTATATTTCTTTCCTCTATTAAGTTTAATATCCTGTAAGTGATGACCGTGGTCTTTCCTGAACCTGGTGTTCCCAGCACAAGAAGTGGTCCCTTGCCCCATCTTATGGCTTCTGATTGTTCTTCGTTAAATACCGCCTTCTTCATTTATCCCCTTTTAAGATTATTAATTAAAGCTAAAAGGAGTATAGCAATCAAACTATACTCCCTCTATATCTCATATTAAAATGTCTATAATTAATTAAGCATTCTTTCCGCAGCACTGCTTATATTTCTTACCAGAACCGCAAGGACATGGATCATTTCTTCCGATCTTCTTTTCCTTAACAACAGTGTGTGACTTCTTCTCTTTAAGATAAAGGTCTTTTCTTTTTTCAACTGAGAAGATGTTATCCCACTGTGGAAGCTCATATAACCAGTCAGCTTTGCACTGTACCATGTTCATATAAAGCTTCTCTGGATCAATATCAAGGCTTACTTCTGAATCCTCTGTGATATTATCAAGATCGTTTGAAGTCTTTAAGCTGTCATCAATGCCATCAAGGAAACCTGTCATTGTTTCGATATCTGTTCCGTACTTCTCTGCAAGATCCTTAACAGTGCCTTTTTCAACAACTGTTACATCAGAAAGAAGCTTCTCATAAATTCCTTTTTCAACAAGGAAATATTTCTGCCAGAACATCTGACCTTCTTTAGTTCTATCATCTAAATTATAAGCGTGCTCACGCCAATCTTTTAAAAGTCCCATCGAATTTCTCCTAAATTAAGTAATTTATTTTTCCTCGTGAATTATATCAAATAAAAAGTTCACTTTCAATATCATTTTACTATAAGATTACTCATATCTTAAAGCTTCAATAGGATCAAGTTTTGATGCCTTAATTGAAGGAATAAGACCAAAAATGATACCTATAACCATTGAAAATGCAACTGATACAATTATTGCTGGAACAGAGATAGCAACAGGTACAGACGCAAGATGAGATATGAAATATGAAAGTCCGATTCCACAAAGGACCCCTAACAATCCACCAAGACTTGTAAGAACCGCTGCCTCTGTAAGGAACTGGCTTAATATAACTTTTCTTCTTGCTCCAAGTGCTTTCTTAAGACCGATCTCTCTTGTTCTCTCAGTTACTGATACAAGCATAATATTCATAACGCCTATACCACCAACCAAAAGAGAGATGCCTGCGATCCAGATAAGCTGACGGCTTGTTGCACTTGAAAGATTCTGAAGCTCTTTAGCTTTCTCAAGAGTATCCTCACTCTTAAATGTTACTCTTGAATTCTTATCATCCTGTTCTGTCTGAGGAATAAGTGCATTAAGATAATCTGCAGCATTCTTCCCTGCCTTTGTCATATCCTCTGTAGACTTGGCTTTTACTACAAGCTGAAATGGCTCATCAAAGGAATATACTTCCTGCCATGAAGTGTATGGAATAAGCATCATACCTGAATTTTCATCGCCAAAATATGTCTCCCACTCACTTAACGAAGTAAGATTTATCTTGAACTCTTCTTCCATTTTACTTGTAACGCCAACTACAGTAAAAGGAATACCTTTTAATTCAATAACCTTTCCAATCGGATCTTCTCCATCAAATATATTATCAACTGCTATATCATCTAAAATGGCTACATTTCTTATCTTGGTAAAATCTTCTTTTACAAAACTTCTTCCAGCCTTTATCTGATAGCCGTTAATATTTAAATAATCGGCATCTGATCCTATGATACCCATCTGGATATCACTCTTATTCTTAAAGACAATTCCATTATATTCATTTGCTTTATAATATCTTACAGCATCCTCGATACCTGGAAGCTCTTTAATATCAGCTAGCATCTTCTCTGAGATAATTGGAACCTTTGACATATCCTGTCCATCATCCGGAAGTACATTCATTCCACCCATCTGAGTATTGATATTAACAACATTTGTTCCTGATCCCACAAGACTATTCTTAATCTGATCATTTGTTCCTTTAATAGTAGAAACAATAGCAATAATTGATGCAATACCAATGATAATACCAAGCATTGTAAGGAAAGAACGCATCTTATGTCCGATAATTCCCTGAAATGAAAGTCTAATATTCTCGATCATCCTACTTCCTCCCTACTTATAAATCTCATCTAAATTTTCAGATAAAACACATTTCTTACCTTCTACTGCATCCTTAAGATATGGGAATGCTATCTCATCCTCCATTGAAAGGCCTGACTTTATCTCTATGCAATAGCCCCAGTATGTTTTTCCAGTCTTAACATACCTCTTCTTTAAATAACCATTTTCATTTACCATTACATATGAATTACCATTTTCTTTCTTTACAAATGGTAATAAAAGGCAAATACCATCACCATCCATATTCTTTGAAGAAGTATCTAATGTTGCCTCTATCCACTGACCAGGATATATATTATCTTCAGCTGCTGCATTAATTGATACAGTTACCGGATAATAAGAAACATCTCCACCTTGATAATAATTATCAACAGGAGAAAGACCTATATCTATTACCTTTCCTTCATAGTTCATACCATTATCGTAATTCATGATACTGACACTATCACCAATCTTAATATTCACAAGATTCCATTCATCTACATTTAAGATTGCCTGATAACCTGTTGTTCCACTAACGGTGATCACTGGTTTTCCGTCAGCTATATTTTCATCAGATAAGTCCACCTTTGTTATAGTACCATCCATAGTAGCTACTACAGTGCCCTTATCAACCTTAGTCTCCGCCTGTTTAACTAATATTTCCTGCTTTCTTATGGCAAGCTTTTTAGATTCAATGGCACTTTCTTTTTCCTTTATTGCCTCGGCTAACTGAGACTTTGTATAGGTTTTTTTGCCCTCTTTATTCTTATACTCTTCTTCAACCGCTTTTGTTGCTTCTTCAACTTCAGTCTGAGCTGCATTAAATGCATCCTCAGCTGTTTTATGATCCGCATCATACTTTTCTTTTAATGCTTTATAATTATCTTCTGCTGTCTTTATATCAGTATCTATATTATCCTTTAAGGCTGATCTATACTGAAGAACCGCCTGATAACTAGCTTCATCCTGATAATCTTCCTGCTTAGGAACATTTTCATCACTAAGATAATTATCACTAAAATCCTTTAAAGTTCCGGCTTTGATATAATCTTCACCTTCATCCGGATTCGTAGCTTCAACATCTGAAAGCTTTGCAGATGCTGCATCAAAAGCATTCTCAGCTTTTTCAAGTCTTTCCTCAGCAGGAGACTTATAATCAGCTGCATTATCAGCTATAGGAGTTACATTATATAACTCATCTAATTCATCTTTTAAAACAATAAGATCTGTATTATATTCTTCAAGAGTTGCCTTATCTGACTCAAGATCCAGTTCCTGCTTTGTCATATCAAGAAGCATTAACTTATCTCCAGCCTTTACAGCATCTCCTTCTGATGCATAAACTTCTTTAACTATCTGTTCCTTTTCAATATATACATTCTGGCTTGAACTAACAGTTATATTTCCATTAATTGAATGAGAATCATACCCCATACCGCCTGAATTGATCATAGCAACAGAATATACTTTGATAGGATTAGCATTTTTCTGATGTCTTCTGTAAAGGAAAGTTCCTCCAGAAAGCAGTCCTATCACAAGTGCTACAACAAGGATTGTAATTATCAACTTCTTTTTCATTTGATCACCTCCTCGTTTTTCTCATCGCTTGTTATCATGCCGTCAAATATTCTGATGATTCTATCAGCATGCTTTGCAATTTCTTCTGAATGAGTGATCATTACAACAGTCTTTCCTTCATCATGAAGCTCTCTAAAAAGTTCCATAACCTGAAGTCCGGACTTTGAATCCAAGGCTCCCGTTGGTTCGTCTGCAAGAAGGATCTTAGGTGAATTTACCATAGCTCTTGCAATAGCAACTCTCTGCTTCTGACCACCTGATAACTGATTTGGCTTAAAGTCCATACGTTCTTCAAGTCCTACACGCCTTAAGGCTTCTTCACAAAGAGGTTTTCTTTTACTTCTTGGAACACCTGCATATTGAAGCGGAAGTTCCACATTAGATATAGCTGATTGTCTTGAAAGAAGATTAAAGTTCTGGAATACAAATCCGATATACTTATTTCTTACCATAGAAAGTTTTCTATCGCTCATAAAGCTGATATCTTCACCGTCCAGTAAAAAGCTTCCCTGAGATGGTCTGTCAAGACAGCCTATAATATTCATCATTGTTGACTTACCTGATCCTGAAGGTCCCATTATGGCAACATACTCGCCTTCATCAATATCAAGATTGATATCTTTAAGAACAGGAATTTCCATATTACCCTGAAGATAATTCTTATAAATATTCTTAAGCGAAAGCAACATATTACTCACCTTCACTTTCATTTTTTTCTGCATCAGAGTTAGAAGCAGGAACTAATTCGCCTTTTTCGTTATACTCTACTTTATTACCATCTGAATCAAAAATATTTCCTTCATCATCAAAAGTAAAAGTATTACCATTTTCATCAGTGAATGTATTATCTCCCATACCGCCTTGTCCCATGCCATCATTCATTGAGCTTTTATCTACATAACTCTCATCGAAATTAGTAGTTGTATTCATGCCTTCTTCAATGAAGTTTTCAGGGAAAGCGATATAGTCATCCTTGGTAAGACCATCTTTAACAACATATAATCCAGAATTTTCCTTATAATCACCTAATGTGACAGGAGTCTTTCTTATCTTACCCTTATCATCTCTCTTCCAAACTAAAGCACGATCCTTTGCATCCTTTTCAATCTCACCATTTTCATCTCTAATAAGATAATATTCCGGAATAAATACTTCATTTTCATTAATGTCAGTCTGACCCATATCATATTCGATGTAAAGATGCTGACCAAGCATTAAATCTGTTGCATCTTCTAATTCTACATAGAAACTGTATTTTGAAGATGATTCTCCTGAAGACTCATAACCATAATATCCAAAACTATTATCATTGCTAGTTTCCGGCTCTCTGTTGATCTTTGAGATCTTTCCTCTCCAGATTTTTGTCTCATCAACTCTTGATCTAACAATCACTGGAGTCTCTTCAGAAAGTCTTACAATATCTTCTTCTGTTGCTGTACCTTTTATTCTATAAGCACCAGTTGCCATAATAGTAATAAAACCACTATCTTCATTTGATCCATAACGGCCACCGTAATAATCATCCATATTACCTGAATCAGTGTTATTAATCTTCTTAACTACACCGGCCATTGGAGAAAGAACTGCAGCATTCTTTGAAGAAGCCTCAAGTCTTTCATACTCAAGTTTCTTTACTGAATAATCATATTCATTTCTCTTAATTTCTACAGTCTGTGTGTTAATCTGACTGGTATATGAAAGTTTCTCATTACCAGAAGCAGAATCCCTCATTTTCTTAAGATCCTCTAAAGTATCATAACCTGCATCAATCTGATTCTTAAGATTATCAAGATCAAGCTGCTTTGACTCAAGATCAAGCTGTATCTGTTCAGTATCATAAGAAAACAGTGGTGTACCAACCTCAACCATATCTCCTTCTTTAACAAGGATTTCCTTTACAGTCTTATCCTGATCTTTTTCAACAGATTTAGTTTCCTGAGGTTCCACAACGCCCATGAATTTCGTATCCAACTGACCAGATACACCTGTTATCTTGTCAAGTTTATTAACAAAAACCAGCTTATCACTCTTGCTATCAGAATTTTTGTTATTGATGATTATCCATGTGATTACTGCCCCAAGCAGAAAAATTGTGGCAATGATAATTCCAATTAGTGTCCCCTTATTTTTTTTCATGTCTTCCTCCCTGACTTCGTGCAAAATTTAAGGACTGGAAACTCCAGTCCTTATTTAATTACATTTCATACTATAAAATCTGTTTGTATAAAATGCAAATTAATATTTAATTAATTTTTTATAAATTTTTACTTTCTTCACTTTTAATAAATTCAAACCATTCTCTAATTGCCTTTTCATGCCCATTCATAGATGGCTCATAAAACTTCATATCCTTGATAGCATCCGGAAGATATTGCTGTTTCACATAATGATTTGGATAATCATGAGCATATTTATATCCGGTTCTTCCCAGATCCTTTGCCCCACTATAATGAGCATCCCTAAGATGTATAGGTACTTCACATCCTGAGAATTTCTTAACAGCATCATTTGCTGCAAAAATACCATTAACCACAGAATTGGATTTTGGAGCTGTAGCCACATAAGTTGCTGCCTGAGCAAGAATTATCTGGGCTTCTGGCATTCCAACCCTTTCAACAGCAAGCGCACAGGACGTAGCCACATTTATTGCCATAGGATCAGCATTTCCCACATCTTCTGAAGCACATATCATTATCCTTCTTGCAATAAATGTTACAGACTCGCCACCGTATAACATCTTTGCCAGATAATAAAGAGCTGCGTCCGGATCAGAACCCCTCATGGATTTTATAAAAGCTGAAATGATATCATAATGATTATCACCATTTTTATCATATCTTATGGCTCTTCTCTGAATACATTCCTCTGCAACCGAAAGATCTATATGGATTTTTCCATCCTCTTTATTTCTCTCAGTTGAAAGAATCCCCAGTTCAATGGCATTTAAAGCATGTCTTGCATCGCCCTCACACATGTCAGCAATAAAAGAAACTGCCTCATCTGTTATCTGGGCATTATATGCTCCCATTCCTTTTTTTTCGTCATATACTGCACGACGAATCAAGGTCTCTATATTTTCCTTACAAAGTGGACGCAATTCAAATACAGTCGATCTGGATATAAGAGCACTATTAACTTCAAAATAAGGATTTTCAGTAGTTGCACCAATAAGAATTACAGTTCCATCTTCCACATATGGAAGCAGGAAATCCTGTTGAGACTTGTTAAATCTATGTATCTCATCAATAAAAAGAATTGTCTTTTTTTGATACATTCCCAGATTATTTTTCGCCTCTTCCACCGCAGTTTCCATATCTTTCTTTCCTGAGGTGGTAGCATTTATCTCTTTAAAAAATGCACTGCTGGTATTAGCTATAACCATAGCTAAAGATGTTTTTCCTGTTCCAGGAGGTCCATATAGAATAATGGACGATAATTTATCTGCTTTAATGATTCTGGTAAGGAGCTTATCTTCACCGAGAATATGCTCCTGACCTACTATATCATCAAGAGTCTCCGGTCGCATTCTTCTTGCAAGAGGAGACTCTTTCTTTTGTTCTTCTTTACGCATGTAATCAAAAAGATCCATGTATCTACCTTTCCAGTAATAACATTAGTCACAAAGATCAAGTTTTTTAATTATTCCGTCCAGCTGCTTGATATCGATTGGTTTACATACATAATCATCATAATCCTCGCTGGCATATGAAGCATCAAAGTCTTCATCCAAAGCACTGATCATTATAACTTTTGTTCTTGAAATTCGTGGAACTCCGAGTTTTCTTTCTGCATCACGAATAGCTTCAAGCGCTTTATAACCGTCAATCTTTGGCATCATGATATCAAGACATATAAGATCAAACTTATTATTCTGATTTGAAGCCTTAACAAATTCATCTACTGCTTCAATACCATCATGTGTAAGAACAACTTCTCCATATTTTGACATAAATTTATAAAGGAACTTTCCACTAGCTGCATCATCTTCAGCAATTAAAACTCTCATTTTAGTCCTCCCCTTAATTTTTATCATTGTTTATTGATAAACCCAAAAGATTTTTCGTAAATTCACAAATACACTTCTTATATGTCCAAGAATTATATGTAATTCTTCGGTTAAATGAATCCATAAGAAAATAACCCATAACACTATCTGCAAGCTGTCTGGAAGTAAGTGGAATGTTAAGTTCTCCTTTATCGATTGCTCCGTCAAAAAGAGTAATAAGAAAATCTCTTCTGTTATTCATACCTTCCACTATTTTTTCTCTTGTTGAAGCATTGTGAAGCAATTCCTCAAACTGAAGCATCAAGGTACAAAGTTCTGAATAACTATCGTAATATGTAGCATATGTTTCAACATATGTCATTATCTTATCTATATATCTACCCTTTTTGGCACGTACAGTCTTCTCAACTGTATTATCGAATTTAAAGTAGTAATCTACTACATCAACCAGAAGCTCATTCATATCTCCATAAAACTTATACAAAAGCGGTTCAGAGATATTAGCCTTTAACGAAACTGTTTTAGTAGTTAATTGGGAAATTCCGGAATCACTGATTATTTCAATAGCTGTAGAAATAATTCTGTCTTTTGTTGATATGAAACTTTCAGTCAAATCAGGTATACCCCCTTCTAATTAAAATCTGTACTATATGCACAAAACCATACATAATTATATTATGTCTTCACCAATAAAATGTCAATTAATATCGGTAAAAAGAAACAAAAAAACGAGAGAAATTTATACAAATTTAAACATAAAAAAGAATTACAGAAAATCTGTAATTCTTTTTACGTAAAACATGTATTAAAAATGGATATAATATCTATTATTTAACGGTTGTTACGTTGATAGCCTGTGGTCCCTTTTCACCATCAGTAACATCGAATTCTACTTTCTGTCCCTCTTCAAGAGTCTTAAAGCCTTCCATGTTAAGTCCAGAATAATGTACGAATACATCTTTACCAGCTTCATCAGTGATAAATCCGTAACCCTTCTGATTGTTGAACCATTTTACTGTTCCGTTTGCCATTTTAGTTTCCTCCAAAAACATCACGCAATTTTCGTGCAATTTTCACGCACTATGTAAATTTATCACACTTCAATACCTCAGTCAAGGAAAATGCCTTTTTTCGCACGGAAACTATTTTTGTTCACGAGTTCCCTTTATATTCCGCAAGATTGCTTTCTTTCTACATTTTTAAGGACACTCGTTTTTGATTATGGGAATAGTAGTAGAGCGAATTTGACAGAATTTGACCGTTTGGCACCTCTTCTTCATTGACTCTTTTTATAAGTTGTTTAACATCTTCTTCATCAGATACAAATTTCCGCGGAACTGCAATCACCTCATTTACTGAGGACGGTATGATATAATAGTCATCTCCTATCCTGTTATAGGCCTCTTCTAACAGCTTTTCATCCAGCAGTACCGCTGCTCCATAAACTCCGTCACAATTAGTCATAAGCAGACTTGGATTAAGATCATTTGGACTAAATCCCATAGGCATTGGAATGGATTCCTTAAGGCAGAAACTTCTTATAAAGGAATCAAGTTTTGAGATCACAGGGGTATAATATCGCATGGTATTTTTCATCGCCATTTCATATAACTGATCTAATGATAACCCCCAGGGTGCTCCTATTTTTTTGGTAACAAGGATATCACCTTTATTTCCATTTATATCCACAAGCCATCTGAAAGTAATTGCAAGATCCAGAAATCTTATATATATGGCATCCTTAAGTAATTCCTTATTCATCTCATAGTTTATAAGCCTTACGATTACTTTTTCCCTGGCTTTTTTTGAATTAAACTGAAGGTCCACATCTCCATTTTCAATAGTTTTAAATGCTCTCCTTACAGTTTTATCTATACTCTCAATTACAGAATACAGATCATAACAAGGATCATTCTCTAATGTATAGATATATCTATCAAGATAAATACAAGGCGCAATGACCTTATCTTTTAATTTAACAGAAAGACCAGTTAAGTTTATGTCATTATTCTTTTTATTGTTAACTACGCTGATATTTTCTACATCAAGATCTGTTAATTTCTGAGAAACACCTGCTAAAATGTCATTTACGATTTTTTCCTTATCCATAAATAATTTTAAGAAAAAACCAAAAGAAATAATAAAGGATATGAAAGTAATGTGTGCGAAGCATTTCCTCTCATATCCCTATAATAATTTGAGTATATTATTTTGTCAATCAGTTAAGATAAGACTTAAAGAATTCTATAACCTTATCCATTTCTTCATCGGTTCCAATAGTTATTCTTAAATAGTCCCTGATCCTGTCCTGTTTAAAGTATCTGAAATAAATACCATTTTTCTTTGCCGCTTCAAATATATTGGCTGCATCTCTGTCAGGATGTTTTGCAAATACAAAATTAGCCGCTGAAGGTAATACCAAAAAACCAAGATTTTTAATCTCTCTTACAAATCTTTCTCTTGTATCAACAATCTTCTTAACCGTCTCTTTAAAATATTCATCATCCTCAACAGAAGCTACACCATAAAGGATTGATGGTGTATTCATAGTATAAGAATTATATGAATATTTTACATCATTCATATATTTTATAAGCTTTGCATTACCTACTGCATATCCTATTCTCATGCCCGCAAGGGATCTTGACTTTGAAAAAGTCCTTACACAAAGAAGATTATCATACTCTTCTGTAAGATCAATAACTGAAGAACCTTCCTTTGCAAAATCAATATATGCTTCATCGATTATAACCACAGAATCCTTATTTGCTTTAAGTATATCAATGATAAAATCCCTTGAAACCAACTTACTTGTTGGAGCATTCGGATTAGGGAAAATGATACCCCCGTTTTCTTTATAATAATCTTCTTTTACTATATTAAATTCTGCATCAACTGGTACCAGTTCATACTTTATCCCAAGCATATTAGCCCATACAGGGTAAAATGAATATGAAATATCAGGGAAAAGCACAGGTTTCTTTGAGTTAAAGAATGTCATAAATGCCATTGCGATAACGTCATCTGAGCCAACGCCTACAAAAACTCTGTCTTTTGTTGTATGGTGATAAGCTGCCAATTTCTCCACCAGTAGTGAAACTGTTGGATCCGGATATTTTCTCAGATCATCAAAATCAAATACTGCTTCTCTTACCTTTGGAGATGGACCATAAGGATTCTCATTAGTATTTAATTTAATGATATTTTTTTCCTTTGGCTGTTCTCCAGGCACATATGGATTTACTTTTCTAACATTTTCTTCCCAAGATGCCATTTTAATATCCTCCTAAAAAACCGGTCATACTAAATCACAATGAGTTAATCGTGATTATAGCATAACCGGTTTGATTAGTTAATTATTTTCTTTAAATTATTATTTTTTAATAAATTCTTTTAAGATTTCCATTAACTACTTCATATTCTCCTGCTGTAATATGATAATTCTGTCCATTATTACTGTCCCAATTATTACCATCATTAAAGCAGATATCTGCAGTCTGATTATCTGGAATATCAAGAATATACATCCATCTATATCCAGGCTTATCACTATTTTTCATGGCAACACCTGGTGCCGTAGTCCACTCTCCATTACCTATAGAATAATGGATATTTGCCTTCTGCCATGAGTTATTATAGTAAATTACAGCCTTATTTGTTGATATAGCCTGTACTCTGCCATTACTTACTGCATACTTTCCCTTTGCTATATGGTAATTCTGTCCGTTATTACTATCCCAGTTACCCTTACCATCATTAAAGCAGAAGGTAACACATTCTGCGTCCTGCATGTCGAGTTTTATCATCCATTTATGACTTACAGTATCACTTGCCTGCATTTTAACTCCAGGAGCAGCAGTCCATTCTCCATTATCTTTTTTATAATGGATATTAGGATTGTTTATCGGACCATCATAATAGATAACTGTTTCTTCCTTTGAACGAACTGATAATTCAATGATCTTTTCTGCAGTCTGTCCAAAAGTATCCTTTACAACAAATATTATTTTTATATTTCCAGCTTCCTTAGGTGTAAAGTAACAAGTTGAAATTGAATATCTGTACCAACTTGAGTCTTCAACCTCCTGGTAGGTCACGCCACCATCAAGACTATAATAGAATCCTCCTTCGGTTTCAGTATAATATGCTCCTTTGACTGATGCATTAAGATAAATGCTTTCTCCAACGAAATGTTCGTTATCATTATATTGTATGTCAACTACTTCTAAGCCCTTAAGTTCATGCTCCTCAGTAGCCCTTACTACATCTCCTGTCACTTCATCCTTCACATCAACAAAGAAAGTATTATTTCCAATATTTAATATTTTTTCATCTGTGTCCTTATTGATCAGATCTGTTGTATTAAAGCTAGCACTTGCACTTTTATCAAAACCATCCTTATCGCTTCCAAAAGATCTTCCATAGATATATTCCACCCCATTAAAGATTACTCCAAAGCGATATTTATACTTACCTGAACCATACTTTCCACTTGCATTTAAAGTAACATAATTATTTATATGATGAGTATCATACGACTCACAGGTAAAGCTCTTTAATTCTAATGGTTTTTCTTTATCAATAATAATATTACCTAAAGTTACTTCATTAGTATTACCCTTTGAATCCTTAACTGTGGCAAACATTTCATATTCACCATCCATATCAGGAGTCCAGGAAGCTTTATTCTTATCAACTGTTAAATGAATTGTCTTCTTTCCCTCTGGATAATTACCTCCTGTTACGTAAATATCATCAAAGCATGCTTCGCCAAATCCACCATCGAATTCAGCTTCAAAGTTAATAGTAAAGTTACGAATGCACATATCTTTATCATAATCTAACTTCTTAACATATGGCTTTTTAGTTACTGTGATCTTCTTTTCAAAATCAAAGCAATAAGAATCGCCATCTTTAACATAAACCTTAATAGTATGCTCCCCTGCATTATCAATTACGTACTTTGTACTATTATCTGTATCATAATCTCTTATAAGATTTTCTTTTCCATTAAAGATATCTACAAACTTATATGAGACATTTTCATCATTAGATGCAAGTTTTGATGTGATGTTTATCTCATCACCTTCAAATATGTCATCCTTATCCACACTGATTGAACCACTCTTTTTAAGAGCTAATTCTCTTTTCTCTTTATTAAGTGAAACTCCTGATTCCTCTAATTCCAATAATTTCACGTCATTGTATTCAATATAAAAGTCATTTATCTTTGTAATATTATCATTTTCTTTGGAATCTTCTACTTCTACTGACCAGTCATATTCATTAAATTCATCAATGGAATTAATGTCAAAAGCCTCATCAAGATCCCTAGCCAGTTCGCCATCCTTTGCCTCACTGCTTCCATCTAATGAAACAGCATAATGATTTAAATAGTCAAATGGAGCAAAGTTCCGGCTAAGTATCTTTCCTGAAACTTTATGTCTTGCAATTACAGTAACCATATTTTCAGATCTATCAGCTGTATTCATATTAATAACAGCAAAAAATTTAGGATGATAATCATTTTTTTCAACAGTCATAGTTGAAAAAGCTTGCATTGTTCCTGGCCTGTACTCTGGTTTTTCAAAACATGAAGAATAACTATTTATGGAATCATACAAAACCCATCCAAAACCATGATTTGACCAAGTTTCTCCATGAGAATTTGCTATTTTAAAAGCACCTCTTTCAGTTTCCTCAATAGTGCCATTTCCATTAATATCGTAGCATATATTATCATCATATCCTACAATAGTCATTTCATGTCCGAATTCATTAAAATTATTACGTGAATTATATATACACTTTTCACCTGCATGAGAAGATTCTGCTGGAAGAGTTCCATATATATAATTTTTAAAAAGAGCCGAAAAATTTATAACATGCCCCTCGTTAAGATAGCTCTTCATTTCATCAAGATCTGAATCATATGGTGAAGTGATCTGACCTGGATGTCTCAATCTTTTATAATCACTAATTTTATGTAATGGCGAATCTTTATATATTTCCTTCTTTGGAAACCATGTCATGGCGTCCTTATCAGTCCATAAACGTTCACCATCTGCCAGTATTTTTCTTGGTGCACCATCATAATAAAGGTAATTTAGTGCATCCTCTGGTCCGCTTGAACCACTCTCAGTAAATTTAATCTGATCATATACAAATAATGGAGACATTTCATTATTTACATCTTTTGCTGAAAGATTATTAGCTCTGCAATATTCATAAGTAAAACCATAATAAACTATTGCCCAGCATACACATGAACCAACAGCTCCCTGATTTCTGATCTGAGGAAAATAATCACTATCACTTAAATCTACTGATTCAGGATACTTCCCTTTAATAGATTCATTATCATCATAAGACTGATTCATACTAAATGTAAGTGCTCTGCTGATACTTTGAATATCTGTTTCATGCAGATCAGCAAATGGTATCTCTGCTCCGAGTCCGAGTTCTAAATCTTCACTATTACTTGTGCTATTGTCATCGCCTGTGCCATCATAGGCTGACACGTTAAGTGTCAGCCCATTTAATACTGATGCAGCGATACTTGCAGCAAGAAGTAATGATATTATTTTTTTATTTAAAAACTTTTTCATCATTTTTTACTCGTATAATCCAATTATCAGTTTTGA
>DFFQ01000192.1 GCA_002371025.1 Lachnospiraceae bacterium UBA3772
AATTGATATTTAATCTCTCCTTGTTTATTTTTAATCGTTACCAATACATCATTATGAACAGCATTTGATGGAAATGTAGCCTCTATTACATATTTTCCATCATCTATTTTTTTATCGAACCATATAGTTCTTGAAGAATAATCTTTTAACCATAATATAACGATCACTATTAATATCAAAACAATAATCGTAATAAAACACCAGAGATGTAGTAAAAATTTATATTTTTTATCTTCCTTCATTCTGCTCCACCTACTCATTCATATCTTCATAGTAAAAGTAATATACATTACTGCTATCATCACCGATCAACTCTACTTTTATATCTGTAAAAGCAATACACTGCTGTTCCATCCCATTTATCGCCAACATAATTACCGTTAAACTGTCTTATAAACATAAATACAAACCAGTCAGAATTTATATATTTACCATCAGAATAGTATTCTATAAATTTTTTATAAATATCAGGATTATTTTTGTCCAACCTTATGCTCTTGCCATTAAACATGAGAAGTCCGTCTTCATAAACATCTGGGATTCCATCCGAGTCGCTGTCTATTTTTATATCTCTTCCTAAATCTCATGTCTTCTTTAAAATAGTTTCTTTATATTCAATTTTTGAATAGCATAATAAAAAAAAGGGATTTTCCCCCGATCCACATTCAAGATGAATATACACTATGTTTTAGAAAATGTAAACCAAAATATTACGGACGCCAAAATAGAATATAAAACGTGAAAGGCCCCCTCCAGAGGACATGTTTAGTCCGCTGGAGGAGGCACTTTCTCGTCTATTCTATTTTGGTAGAGAACTCTACACTATGATCCCGCCACCGATTACTATGTCTCCTTCATATACTACCAGTGACTGGCCGGCTGTTACTGCTCTTACAGCCTCATCAAAGACCATATCTACTGAACCATCATCATTTATATGAAGCACTCCTGGTGTTTCTTTTGCTCTATATCTGATTTTTGCTGCACATCTCATTTCTTTAACACCTTCTTCAGGCTGATTGATAAAATGAAATCTTACAGCATGTACATTTTTTGTAAAAAGATCATCATTACTTCCAAGAACTACCTGATTCTTCTTTGGAATTGTTTTAATTACATAGAGCGGTTCCTTGGCTGATATTCCAAGCCCCTTTCTCTGGCCGATAGTATAATAATAATAGCCCTTATGTTTTCCGAGGACATTTCCATCCTTATCAACGAAATCTCCTTCTCCCGGAAGCTTAAAACCTGGCACTAAATCTGCAGCATACTTTTCAACTACTCTCTTATAGTTTCCGTCTGGTACAAAGCAGATATCCTGGCTGTCATGCTTATTTGCATTTATAAGTCCGGCTTCTCTGGCCAGTTCTCTATTATCAAGCTTTTCTGTGTCTCCTAAAGGAAATTCGATCATAGAAAGCTGTTCCTGACTTAAGAAATACAAAACATAGGACTGATCTTTAGTTGGATCAAGCCCCTTCTTTAAAAGGAATTTTCCGTCCTCTGTTTTTTCTACTCTTGCATAATGCCCTGTTACTATCTTCTCACAACCTAATTCCTTTGCTTTCTGGATCAGGTCATCAAATTTCATACATCTGTTACAGTCAATACAAGGATTTGGAGTCTGACCATCAATATATGTCAGAACAAAATTATTGATAACTTTTTCTTTAAAACCATCCATGAAATTTGTAACATAGTAAGGCATTCCAAGATTTGATGCTACACTTCTTGCATCCTCTATATCACTAAGTGAACAGCAGGTATGTGTTTCACTTATACCAGCCTCTTCGTTATTATAAAGCTTCATGGTTATTCCGATACAATCATAACCTTTACGCTGCATTAAAAGTGCTGCAACCGAGCTGTCTACTCCACCACTCATTGCTATGAGAGCTTTCTTTTTTTCCATATCAATTTACCCTGTTTTGTAATTTATCGTATGATCTTAATCCTCATGTGAAAGTAATGTATTTTCCTTTGAATTAAGGATATCCATAAACTCTTCACCTGTGATGGTTTCATTTTCATAAAGATACTTAGCTATCTCATGAAGCTTCTGCATATTATCTTTAAGAATCTGTAAAGCTTTTGAGTGCTCTTCTCTTACTATTGATACTACCATGGAGTCGATCTTTGTTGCTGTTTCAGGAGAACATGACATGCTGGTGTCACCACCAAGATACTGGTTGTTTACTGTTTCCATGGCAACCATGTCAAAATCCTCAGTCATACCAAAGCGAGTTACCATAGCACGGGCATATTTTGTAGCCTGTTCGATATCATTTGAAGCACCGGTTGTAATCTCATTAAAAATGAGTTCTTCCGCTGCACGTCCACCAGTAAGTGTTGCGATTTTATTAAGCATCTCTGTCTTTGACATAAGATTATGATCATCTTCATCAACCTGCATTGTGTAACCGAGAGCGCCTGAGGTACGAGGAATGATAGTAATCTTTGTTACTGGTGCTGAGTGGTTCTGAAGGGCTGCCACAAGAGCATGTCCTACTTCGTGATATGCAACCACAAGTTTTTCTTTATTTGTAAGAACTTTATTCTTCTTTTGATAACCAGCGATTACTACTTCAACTGACTCCATCAGATCATCCTGCTGAACGACTTTTCTTCCTTCGCGGACTGCCTTAAGAGCAGCTTCATTTACAATATTGGCCAGCTGGGCACCCGAAGCACCTGAAGCTGTCTTTGCTAATGTTTCAAAATCTACATTATCTGAAATCTTAATCTTTTTAGCATGTACTTTTAAAATGTCGATACGTCCCTTAAGATCAGGGAGTTCGACCGGAATTCTTCTGTCAAAACGGCCTGGACGAAGAAGTGCCGGATCAAGAGATTCAGGTCTGTTTGTCGCTGCAAGGATAACAACACCTGTATTTCCTTCAAATCCATCCATTTCTGAAAGGAGCTGGTTTAATGTCTGCTCACGTTCATCATTTGATGTAAGGGTTGAATCTCTCTTTTTACCGATAGCATCAATCTCATCAATAAATACTATACATGGAGCTTTTTCTTTAGCCTGCTTGAAAAGGTCCCTAACTTTTGCAGCACCCATACCTACAAACATCTGTACAAATTCTGAACCAGATATTGAGAAAAATGGTACATTAGCTTCACCCGCTACGGCTTTCGCAAGAAGAGTCTTACCTGTTCCCGGAGGGCCTACAAGAAGAGCCCCCTTAGGAAGAGTAGCACCAATCTCTGTATATTTTTCAGGTGCATGAAGATAATGAACGATTTCCTTTAAAAGATCTTTTGCTTCATCTTCACCTGCCACATCAGAAAAACGGATACCATTTTCTGATTTAACATATACACGGGCATTGCTCTTTCCTTCCCCAAGGCCGAAGGATAACATATCCTTACTGTCTCCCATCTTCTTAAAGACACGCTTTGTGATAAATCTCCATAAAAGATAGAGCAATACGATCTGAATTAAAAATGTTACCGCATAATAGATAATTGGATTAGTCTGCTCGATTATCTTTGAGCCAAATGTTGCTCCAGAATCATATAATCTCTTATAAAGATCTTCATCCTCGATGATACCTGTCTTATAGATATTTCCTGACTTATCTTTAAATACGATCTTATTAGATTCTATGTTGGCTTCAGAGATGCCTTTCTCTTCTATCATTTCCATGAACACATTATAGCCAACTTCTTTTACCTGCTGCTTTACAAGGCTGTTATAAAGCATAACATTAATGATGCCAAATACTATTAATGCTATTATCCAATAGCCATAGTCCGGCTTTTTTCTCTGCTGTTTTATTTCCATACACTGTCCTCTTTTCTTCGAGTCAAATTAATAAGCTCGTTGCATAATATAACACCCAAAAGTGTATAAATTGTGTACAACTAAAAACTTATAATCTAATTAATTTTATAAATGACAGATTTTTGGACATCATAGTTCTTTTGTCCATATAATTAATTAGACTTAGTAGGTAAATTATAGTTAAATAATCGTTTTAAGTAAAGGTGATTTTATGCTACGAAGGAAAGATATCCAAAGAACTTTAATTGAAAATACGCTACGTCTTCATTTGAAAAGATATGATTCTGACAGTGAAAGAACTCTTAGAAGACTTATCGATATTGGTCTGTCTGTTTCAAAAACCCCAAGACAATCTATGATCTTTAAGCGTATCGCATTACTCTTTAAAGATGAAAAATCCACATATTATCCTGCATTAAAGAAAGAATTCGATAATGTTAACAGGGACCATTTTATACATTTTTGCACTAATCTTGGATATCTCTCATGGAAAAAGGGAGCAGGCTTACTTAATTCTTATATAAAAGAATCTAAGGAAAATGAATCCTGGCTCAAAACTTTCCTGATAAGTGACAATAATAAAGAAAAGCTTAACACTTCATCTTTAGCAAACGAGATACAGGTTTTAAATAAAAAAGGTATTTATGCTTTTAATTTTAATATCAACCTAAATAATGACGTAGAAGCAATATTAAATATATTGATCCCGGTGATCAATACTTATCAGGATTCCAACTTCCTTATCTGCCTTCCTGATGTGATAATTGATGATAATACCATTGAACAGTTATCACTTCTTCCAAATATCCTTGTGGCGATACCATATAATAAAGAATCCACCTTTGCCATGTCAGAACTCTTATTTGAAGAAAAGATATTCTATGGTCTGTATTATTACTATGGTAAGGATGAGGCTTCTGATTACGGTTATGAATTACTTGAAGATACATTTGAAAATATGTCCCAGGAAAATACCTCAGCTATATTTATGATTCCTTCCGAAGGCCTGACCGAGAAGGAGAAAAAGGCTGTAAATAAAAAAATCTTAAGATATCGTTCAGGAAGATATTTTCCACTTTTGATAACCGATTTTCTTTATGACGTTGACAGGATTAATGATTATATAATTAACAAGTGATATAAGTTCCATAAACCGGCAAAAATCAACCTTCAGGAAAAAGTTCAGTCAGCTTTTTAGCCAGTTTTAATAACATGGTCCTATAGGAAGTAACCATTTCATGTGGCTCAACAGTAACAGGTCCTGTAAGCCATTTAACCAGCGCACTTATAAGCAGATCACACATGGTATCTATAAAAAAATCCTGATACTCATCTTCTCCGATAAGGTCAGATACTGCATACTTTATCACAGGATATATTACTTCATGGTAATAATCCTTAAATGAATTCTGTCCTTCTATAAGAAGTGCTTTTTTATAAAACTTTCGCTCACTATAAAAGTAAGCTGCCAGCTTTTCTATCAGCATCCAGCTTTCATCCGGAGTATGAGTCTCTAGATCATAATCTGCCAGATTGATATTATTCATAAATCCTATATAAAAAATCCAATTTACAAGATCATATTTGTCCTTAAAGTGATAATAAAAACTTTTTCTGTTCATACCACATTTCTCACAAATATCCGTGACACTGATCTTATCAAATGGTTTTTCCTGCATTAGTTCTATCATGGCATCTTTTAATGCATTTTTTGTAATATTTGAATCAGCCATAGGCTCACCTACCTGTTTTTAATTTATAAAAGTGGTGCCATAAGTACCAGCACTGAGTCAAAGAATCGCCCAAAAACATTTTGTTTTCTATCTTCTAATGTAACCTCATGACAAACCTTAAAGGTTTCTTTCATATCATTCATAAGGTCGCCCACCGCAGGACATCCTGCAAAATAAACTGCATCTTCAAAATGAAGGAAGAGACTTCTGTAATCAAAATTAACTGTTCCCACAATAGCCTTATTATCATCGCAAAGCATACATTTTGAATGAATAAAGCCCGGAGTGTATTCATAGACTCTTACTCCTGCCTGAAGAAGCCTGTCATAAGAAGCCCTTGTAAGTCTATATACCAGCTTCTTATCCGGTATTCCCGGAGTCACAATCCTCACATCCACTCCACATTTAGCAGCAATGCAGAGATTATTGATAAGCGCCTCACTAAGGATAAGATATGGAGTGTAAATATAAAGATTCTTCTTTGCCTGAGCTATCAGATCAAGATATACATTTTCTGATAGATCAATATCATCAAATGGCTCATCTCCATATGGCTGCACAAACCCTTCTCCATAGAAAGGTGCCGTGTGCCATCTGTGAGGCATATAGTCTCTTATATCTTTTTTTTTCTCAATCTCATCCTTCTTATTTTTCTTAACAGCATCCCACATTTCAAGGAACATAAGTGTCATATTCCATGTGGCTTCTCCTGAGATTCTTACTCCTGCGTCCTTCCACTGTCCAAAAGGATGAGTAATATTTACATATCTGTCTGAAATATTAAGACCACCAGTAAATGATACATG
>DFFQ01000031.1 GCA_002371025.1 Lachnospiraceae bacterium UBA3772
AAGAGAATGGTTAAGGATCTTAACATGCCACTTGAAATTGTTGGATGTCCTATCGTAAGAGAAGCTGATGGACTTGCTATGAGCTCACGTAATACATATATGAACGCTGAGGAAAGAAAAGCAGCTCTTATTCTTAGTCAGTCAATAAAGCTTGGTCAGAAGTTAGTTGAAGATGGAGAAAGAGATGCTTCAGTTGTAAGAGGCAAGATGATCGAACTTCTTTCATCAGAGCCAATGGCTGAAGTTGAATATGTAAATGTAGTTAATAATCTTACAATGGAAGATATTGATGTTATCGAAGGTGATATCCTTGTAGCTATTGCTGTTAAGATCGATAACAAGGTAAGACTTATTGATAATTTCATGATGGAAGTTTAATCGGTATATAGTTTTAAAAGAGGAGATAAACAATGCTTGGAACATTTTTAAAGTCAAAGATTCATAGAGCTGTTGTTACACAGGCTGCATTGAATTATGTAGGAAGTATTACTGTTGATGAGGAGCTTATGGAAGCAAGCGGAATCATAGAATATGAGAAGGTTCAGGTTGCTGATGTAGACAATGGTAATCGTCTTGAAACCTATGTAATTGCCGGAGAAAGAGGTTCTGGAATCATTTGCCTTAATGGTGCTGCAGCAAGACTTGTATCTGAAGGTGATAAGGTTATTATTATGAGTTATGCTCAGATGACAGCAGAGGAATTTAAAGATAACCCGCCTAAGGTTGTTTTTGTAAATGAAAAAAACCAGATCGTTCGTACAACAAGATATGAAAAACATGGTCAGCTGTTTGATGTGTAGGTCATGGATTTGACATTTTGAACATGGATTTAACAAATCGTGGTTGATTAAGACTTAAATTTGTGAAAAAAAGTGTTTTTTTATTAAAAAGTCCTATGAATATAGTGTTCATGGGACTTTTTTGTGGTATATTATATTTAGAATTCATGCTCGAATATGAATTGATTTGTAGCTGAATTCTTGTGTTTTGTATAAGGTGAAAATTATGGCTAAGGGGAAAAATCAGAGACTTAAATTGCTATATCTTTCAAGACTTTTTTCTAGAGAGACGGATGAAGCAAATGGACTCACAATGGCAGAGATAATTGAAAAACTGTCTGATGAAGAGATAGATGCCAGCAGGAAGAGCATTTATGAAGATATAAAAGCGCTTAATGACTTTGGCATGGATATCAAGATGGATAAGGATGGCAATAGATCTTTATATCACGAAGTATCCAGAGATTTTGATCTGGCGGAATTAAAAATGTTAGTAGATGCTGTTCAGTCATCAAGAGTGATAACTGCAAAACAGTCTCGGGATCTTATCAAAAAGATTGAAGATAATCTTTGTTCCAAATTCGAGGCAAAGCAGCTTAACAGACAGGTTTATGTATTAAACAGGATAAAGAGTCAGAATGAAAGCTTATTCTTATCTGTAGATGCCATACTTACAGCCATAAGTAACAATAAAAAGATAACTTTCAAATATTTTATGTGGGATATAAAAGGAGAGAAAGTTTTTAGAAAAGATGGAGCTTTATATAAGATAAGCCCATGGGCACTTTGCTGGGAGGATGAGAATTATTATCTCATTGCCTATGATAGTGAAGATGAAAAGATTAAATATTACCGGGTTGATAAGATGATACAGGTTAAGGAAATAGATGAAACCCGGGACGGTTATGAAAAATATAGAAAGATCGATCTTTCCACATATACTGATAAGAGATTCAGAATGTTTGACGGAAAGGTAAAGACTGTAGAGTTAATAGCTAAAAATCATATGTCCAATGTTATCTTTGATACTTTTGGCAGAGATATATTTACTATGCCTTATGATGAAGAATATTTTAAAGCTGGTGTGGAAGTAGCTGTTACAGGACAGTTCTATGGATGGATATTTGGACTGGGAGAGGATGTAAAGATTGTCGGCCCGAAGGAAGTGGTTGATGAATATAAGTCTTATCTGAGTAAGAATATAAAAAATTATAAATGACAGGAGTTTAAGCGGGTAAAATAAAATAATATGATTTAAAAGCGGGTATTGATCATAAGAAAAAGTATTTAGAAGGGGAGTATATGATTTATACTGTGGCGATTAGAAGGGTCAAGACAGTTAAACATAAATAAACTTTTTACTAGAGAAAAACAATGACAAAAAATACATTTTCTAAATGATTGGGAGGAACAATGGGAAGAAAAAAGAACGAACATTTGGAGTTCAGGTTTTATGACCCTCCAAGAGAGACAACAATACTTCCTGTAATTGGTGACAAGTGGATAAGAAAATATGGATCGGATGAAGATCCGCTTCATTTTCATAATCTGTTTGAGATTGGTATATGCCACGAAGGAACAGGAGAATTTTATCTTGATAAAGAGGTAATAAAATATGAACCTGGACAGGTGACTATCGTGCCGCCGGATTTTCCACATAAGACTGTAAGTGAAGGAATAAGCTTTTGGGAATATCTATTTATCGATTTTGCAGAACTTTCTGAGATGATCTACTCAGAAAATGAGACGGAGAAGGAAAGCCGAATGTCGATCCTTTCTAGTCATGCCATAGTACTTTCTGCAGATGATAAAAGTGGTATGAAAGAGATAGTTGCGGATGTTATCTCAGAATTCAAGGATAGAAAGCCATTTTTTAAGGAGACAGTTGATAGCCTTTCAAGAGTTCTCTTTTATAAGATTATGCGCCTTCAGAAAGAACAGGGAACTTCAAAGGAATATGAATTATCAGTTAATGATGCAATGCTTAATGATAATTTCCCTCATATAAAACCTGCCCTTAATTTTATTGAGCAGCATTATGCTGAACCTATGAAGATAAAGGATTTAGCAGATAGCTGTAATTTAAGTGAGACTCACTTCAGAAGGATATTCGCAGAGTATGTTAATATGCCTCCGGTGGATTATCTTAATCTTGTAAGAGTTCAAAAAGCATGTTCCATTATGAGAAGAACAAAGCATTCTATGGATCAGGTTGCAATAGAATGTGGATTTGCATCGACAACTACATTTAATAGAAATTTTAAAAAATTCCTTGGTATTTCACCATACCAGTGGAAAATCAACAGCGCAAATTATAAGAGTAAACTTCAGGGATACAAGGTATCAGCCCTTAGGGGATGGTAAAAAGAAAAATACCGGGAAACTGATAAAATACTTAATGGTTAGAAATGCATCTTTTTTGCGTAAAAATGTTGTATAAAAATAAAAACTATATAGTAAGATTTTTATAGTCGAATTGTATATAAGCAGGCCATCTAGCGCACAGGATGGACCTGCTTTTCTATTAAAGGAAGGGTCGAATATGAAAGTTTTCAACTACGAAAATGTAAAAAATCCTGAGATTTTTTGCGAAGGCAGATTAGAAGCACACTCTGATCATAGAGCCTTTAGAAACGAGGATGAGCTTTTAGTAGGGCAGAGCTCACTTGTTAAGTCACTTGACGGACTTTGGAGATTTAATTATTCAAAGAATATCACTGATGCAAAAGAAGATTTTTATGTATCAGAAGAAAAAACAGAGAATTGGGACAAAATCCATGTTCCTGCTCATATTCAGTTCGAAGGCTATGATAAGCCACAGTATTGTAATGTTCAGTATCCTTGGGATGGTTCAGAAGATATCGTGCCAGGGGAAATTCCTGAGAGATTTAATCCGGTTGCAGATTACAGTTTAATATTTGACCGCCCAGAAGAATTTAAGGACGGTAGAGTCATTGTATCATTTAAAGGAGTAGAATCAGGTTTTGCCTTATGGCTTAACGGCACATATGTAGGGTATAGTGAAGATTCATTTGATGCATCAGACTTTGATCTTACAGATCTTATTAAAGATAAAGATAATTATATGGCAGTAAGATGCTTTAAATTTACAGCATCAAGCTGGTGTGAAGATCAGGATTTCTTCAGATTATCAGGAATATTCAGAAGCGTTATGCTTTATAACATTCCGCATACAGGAATCTATGATATCAAGGTAGATCCTCGTGTAAATGATGATTATACAAAAGCAGATCTTAATGTTTCTCTTAAAACTTCCGGAAATGGTACAGCCGAGTTCCTTCTTATAAAGGATGATGAGGTTGTTATAAGCGGCAGCAAGGAAATAAAAGATGATAAGACTGTTCTTTCGGGAAGCTTTGATTCACCGCTTCTTTGGAGCGCAGAAGATCCACAGCTTTACACACTTAAAGTTGTGATAAAAGATTCTGAAGGCCTTGTTACTGAAGTGCTTCAGGAGAATGTGGGCTTCAGAAGATTTGAAATGAAAAATGGCATAATGATGCTTAACGGTAAGAGAATCGTATTCAAGGGTGTTAATCGCCATGAATTCAGCTCGCTTCGCGGTCGTGTACCTTGTTATGAGGATGCTGTAAAAGATATCATTACAATGAAGCAGAATAATATAAATGCTATCCGTACATGCCATTATCCTGATGATTCAGAAATATACAGACTCTGTGACATTTACGGACTCTATATGATAGCTGAAAACAATATGGAAACTCATGGTTCATGGGATGCATTTAACAGAAAGAAAGCAGACATATCCTATATTGTTCCAAAGGACAATATGAAATGGGAGCCAATGCTCTTTGACAGGATCACATCATGCTATGAGACAAATAAGAATCACCCTGCAATCCTTATCTGGTCAGTAGGAAATGAAGCTTATGGCGGAAGTGTCATCCGTGATATGGCAGATCTTTTCAGAAAATTAGACAATACAAGACTTGTGCATTATGAAGGTGTATTTAATGACAGATCTTATAATGAGACAAGTGATATGGAAAGCCAGATGTATACATCTGTTGCAAACATTGAGAAGTTCCTTGAAGAAAATAAAGAAAAGCCATTTATCTGCTGCGAATATACACATGCTATGGGTAATTCGTGCGGAGGAATGAAGAAATATACTGATCTTTCAGATAGAAATGAAAGATATCAGGGAGGATTTATCTGGGACTATATCGATCAGTCAATAACAGCAAAAGATCGCTATGGTAAAGAGTATCAGGCTTATGGCGGAGATATGATGGAACGCCCTACAGATTATAATTTCTCAGGAAATGGTATTGTTTATGGCGGTGACAGAGAATCTTCACCTAAGATGATGGAAGTTAAATTCAATTATCAGAACATTTCTGTAGAATTTAATGAAGATAATTTTAAGATCATCAATAAGAATTTATTTATAAATACAGACAGATTTGATGCACATATCATCCTTCTTTCAGATGGTAAAGAAGTTCTTGATGAAAAGGCAGAGATAAGCGTAGCTCCACTTAGTGAAGCAGAATTCGCTCTTCCTAATACAATTAGAAAGATGATGGACGCCATTTCACGTGGGTCAAAGGAAAGTCCTGAATTTGCAATTACTATTTCATTCAGATTAAAAGAAGATACACTTTGGGCAAAGGCCGGACATGAAGTAGCCTTTGGACAGAAGGTGTTTAAGAAGGAAGTTAAGCCTTATACATGCACTGACAAACTTCGCATTTCTTATGGTAAATGGAATATAGGTGTACATGGAGAGAATTTTAGTGCACTTTTCTCAGAGCTGACTGGTGGTCTTACATCATATAAATATGCAGGAGTAGAGAGAATCAAGGCTATGCCTCTTCCTAATTTCTGGAGAGCACCAATCGATAATGATTGCGGAAATGGAATGCAGCTTAGATATGCTCAGTGGAAGATAGCAAGTATGTATGTTTCACCTAAGACTGCAGATAGAAACTGGGGAATTGCACCGGTTGTAACTGAGTTAGAAGATGGTACTGTAAATATACATTTAGTATATTCAATGCCTACAACGCCTGTTTCAGAATGTACAGTTGATTATCACGTGTTTGGTGATGGAACAATAGAGACAACACTTAGTTATAAGGCTGTTAAAGAACTAAAAGACATGCCTGAATTCGGTATGATATTTAAGTTTGATGCGGACCTTAATAATGTATCATGGTATGGACTTGGACCTGATGAAACATATGTAGACAGATGCAGCGGCGCGCGTCTTGGATGCTATAAGAATAAAGTTGTAGATAATATGGCCAAGTATCTTGTTCCACAGGAATGCGGAAATAAGATGGGTGTAAGACATGCTGAAGTAACTGATGATAAAGGCAGAGGACTTATGTTCTTTGGAGATGAAATTAACTTTAGTGCACTTCCATATACACCACATGAGCTTGAAAATGCTATGCATTCTTATGAACTTCCAATTATTCATAATACTGTAGTCCGTGTATCAAAGGCTCAGATGGGTATTGGCGGTGATGATAGCTGGGGAGCAAAAACTCATGAGGAATTCCTTATCCCGGTTGAAGATGAGATGAAATTTACTTTCTGCTTTAGAGGAATCTAAAACAGATCAACCAAATATTAAAAAAGTTGAAGCCCACGGCATTGCCGTGGGCTTCGTTTTTTCCTGAAATATATTTCAGGAAAAATGAAAGGAAAAAAATAAAATGAAAAAAATGAAAAAACATGAAGATATTGTCAATTATTGAATAACCTGAAATCCACCTGCAGATATGATGGCATCCAGTTTCTGACCGGCTTTACAAAGCGGACAATCATGAGATGGATATGAGGTATAACCTTCTATATCTTTTGAATGGAATATAGCGTGAATAGGCATTCCTTGTATTGTATCTGTAGCAGAGAAAATTGCTGATATTCCTTCAATGGTACCACCGTAATAATTAATACATTCAATTGCTTTATCAACTGTCTGACCTGTTGTAGCTGTAGCGAGAAGAAGGAGGATATGCTTTCCTTTTATCATTGGAATAAGATTATCCTTAAAAAGAAGCTGGCCCTGAGAATTCTGCTCAGGTGTTGTCACATAGATTGTCTGATGCTGATTCATACACATGATACCAGAACTTGTAAGCTCATCGGCGAGATATGCACCGATAACATCAGTTCCATCCATACATACAATTGCATCCACCACAGTTGTGGCAATATATTCAGATGCCATAGATTTTGCAACAGCCTTAGCTTCACTGCATCTTGCTTTTAATGTAGTTAAATCGATCATATAATTAATATGAGACGATGTTGTGGCAAAATGTCCCGGAGTAACCTTGAGATTAATAAGGTTATTATACTGAGAGTTTATTTTAAATGTGTTCTGCATAGTTTCCCCTCCTGTACAAGAACAATAGATGATTAGAAATTATTTATATAATTGATTACTTTTAACACCTAATATACATTATAAACAAAAAATGTACATATCACAAGAAGAAATTGTCATATTTAACCATTAATTAGGAAG
>DFFQ01000069.1 GCA_002371025.1 Lachnospiraceae bacterium UBA3772
CCCATAATGATAGGTGTGGTAATGTAATATGGAAGGTTGGCTACTATCTTTACAGTAACCCCCGGTCCCGCAAGACTTTCAATATCCGTCTTTAGTATATCCTGATTGATAACTGTTACATTATCATAAGGACTCAGGGTATCTTTAAGAATAGGAAGCAGTTTTTCGTCTATCTCTACTGCAAACACCCTTCCTGCATTCTCTGCCAGATACTGTGTCATGGTTCCTATACCTGGTCCAATCTCTATAACTGTATCTGTCTTCTTAATATCAGCAGCTTTTATTATCTTATCGATAACATGACTGTCGATAAGGAAATTCTGTCCAAATCTCTTCTGAAAGTTAAAGTTATATTTTTTAATTGTTTCAATAGTTTTCTTTGGATTGCTGAGTTTTTCCTCAGCACTAAGTATTATATCTGACAATATTTTTCTCCTGAAATGTTACTGATTTATTCTATAAAGTCTGCAGGCATTTTCATATGTTATCTCTGCAATCTTTTCTTCATCAATTCCCTTTAACTCTGCTAATTTGCTAATGACAAACTTCAGATTACCTGAATCATTTCTCTTTCCTCTTAAAGGAACCGGAGAAAGATAAGGACAGTCTGTTTCTATCACTATCTTATCAAGCGGAACTATCTCAACTGTTTCGCAAAGTTTTCTTCCATTGTTAAATGTGATAACTCCGCCTACTCCAATATAAAAGCCCATATTTAGGAATACCTTGGCAAGTTCTGCTGAATATGAGTAACAATGAACTACTCCGCCAATATCCTGAGCATTTTCTTCTTTCATTACTCTTACAGTGTCTTCTGCAGCATCTCTTGAATGTATTACTACAGGAAGAGCTAGTTCCTTTGCAAGTCTAAGCTGCTTTCTGAACCATATCTCCTGAAGCTCTCTTCCCGGTTCAGGATAATAATGATCAAGTCCTATCTCACCAATGGCAACCACCTTTTCATACTTAGACATTTCCCTTAATTCTTCAAGATCATCTTCAGTCATGTCTTCGCATTCTGAAGGGTGAACTCCTATAGCTGCATATATATGCTCATATCTATCTGCAAGGGCAACGCTTGTTTTTGATGTTTCCATTGAGGATCCAATATTAGCTATGCATGCTACATTTTCACCTTTAAGTTTCTCTATAAGATCATATCTATCTTCATCAAAAGCCCTGTCGTCATAATGGGCATGAGAATCGAAAATCTTCATATACAATATCCTTCTAATCTGTTGTTTTTTTTAACTCACTACCTTATAATAATTGAGGTTGATATTAAATGTAAAGAACATCTTTTTGGGAGGCAGTCATGATAAATGAATTCTACAAAGAGATGACTGGAAAGGAATCAGTCATCAGACAGTTTTTTGATTACAGCAGAAAGCGCGCTGCGGAGCTCGGCAGTGACAGTGTGCTTAATTTTTCCATCGGTAACCCATCTGTCCCAGCTCCACAGGCTTTAACAGATGCAATGACTGATCTTCTTAAGACAGTTGACCCAGTAGTACTTCATGGATATAGTCCTACTCTCGGTCAGCCAACAACTAAAAAAATAATTGCCGATTCTTTAAACAGAAGATTTGGCATGAATTATACCCCAGAGATGATCTTTCCTACTTCAGGTGCTGCCGGCGCCCTTAGTCACGCCCTTCGTGCAGTAACAAAACCTGGAGATGAGGTTATCACATTTGCCCCTTATTTTCCTGAATATATCCCATATGTTACAGGAACCGGAGCAAAATTAAGCGTAGTTCCGGCTGATCTTAATGGATTCCAGATTAATTTCGAGAAATTTGAAGAACTTCTTAATCCAAACGTTCAGGCTGTACTTATCAATTCACCTAACAATCCATCAGGTATCGTATATACAACAGAAACCATTGATAAGCTCGCTTCAATACTTTATAAAAAACAGGAAGAATATGGTCATGAGATTTTCCTTATAACTGATGAACCTTATCGTGAGATTATCTTCAAGGGAACTGATTCTCCATTTGTTTCAGCTCATTATGATAACTCTATAATGTGTTATTCCTTCAGTAAGTCACTCTCACTTCCAGGCGAACGTATCGGTTATCTTGCTGTTAATCCAAAGGCAAAGGATGCAGAGAAGATTGTTCCTATGTGTGGTCAGATCTCAAGATTTACCGGACATAACTGTCCTTCTTCTATCATGCAGTTTGCAATTGAAAGAGTTATCGATATGACCGCTGATCTTTCAATCTATGAAAAGAATGCAGATCTGCTTTATAATGCGCTTACTGAGATTGGATATGAAATAGTAAAACCTAATGGAACATTTTACATGTTCCCTAAGGCACCTATTGATGATGCCAACACCTTCTGCTGGACAGCAGCTAAGGAACTTGGTCTTATCATTGTTCCAGGTGATTCTTTCGCCTGCCCTGGCTACGTAAGAATTTCATACTGCGTTCCAACAGAGACAGTTGAAAGATCTATACCTCTATTCAAAAAGCTTTTTGAGATGTTTAAATAATAATATATACGGAGGGAAGAACCCATTGGAAATACCAAATATTCAGGGCACAAATAACCGTCGTGCCGGAATACTTCTTCACCCTACATCATTTCCGGGTCCCTATGGAATTGGAGATTTAGGTCCTCACGCCTATAAATTTATCGATTTTTTAAGATTCAGCGGCATTAAGCTCTGGGAAGTTCTTCCATTAGGACATACCGGATTTGCTGATTCTCCTTATCAGACCTGTTCCGCTTTTGCCGGGAACCCTTATCTGATAAGTCCGGATCACCTTAAGGATTTAGCTCTTCTTTCGGATAAGGATTTCGAAGATATGATGCCCTGGAATCCAGAAAACATAGATTACGGTAACGCCACCGCTTTTAAAACTGTTCTTTTAAAAAAAGCATACAAGCGTTTTATTGATAAAAAATATGAAGACAATCTCTCATCGGATCCTGATCTGATGAAAGAATATAAAGATTTTAAATCTTCCTCGGACTGGCTTAAGGACTATAGTCTTTTTATGGCAATAAAAGACTATCACGATAATAAGCCATGGTATCTTTGGGAGGATTCCATTAAGGATCCATCCGAAGAAGAAAAACTCAGATGGCAAAAAAAATTAAAAAATGAAATTGAATATTACAATTTCATCCAGTTTCTATTTCTTATTGAATGGAAAGAATTAAAAAAATATGCAAACAACAACGGAGTTGATATAATTGGTGATATACCTTTTTACGTCGGCTGGGACAGTGTTGATGTCTGGAACAACCAAAGTCTTTTTAAGCTTGATCCAAAAGGTTATCCAACAGTTGTTGCCGGTGTTCCTCCTGATTATTTCTCTCAGGATGGCCAGTTATGGGGAAATCCTCTTTATAACTGGGATGAACATTTAAAAACCGGTTACTCGTGGTGGAAAAGGAGATTCTGCCACCACTTAAAACTCTATGATCTTCTTCGGATAGATCATTTCAGAGGTTTTGTCAGATGCTGGGGTGTCCCTTACGGCAGTGACAATGCAAGAAGCGGTTTCTGGTTTGATGCACCGGGAGAAGAGCTTTTTTCTACTCTCGAGGCCCACATTGGCGGCCATCTGCCTGTAATCGCAGAGGATTTAGGACGTCTGGAAAACGAGGTCAGTTTACTCCGTGAGAAATATAACTTTCCCGGCATGAGGATATTACAGTTTGCATTTGAAGAGCCAAATGACAATTTATTCATGCCACATAACCATATAAAAGAATGTGTATGCTATACCGGCACTCATGATAATGATACAACTCTTGGCTGGTACAAACATGCATATGAAACATCCCGTGATAAATTAAGGAGATATTACAGTACCGATGCCAGTGATGTAAGCTGGGTCATGATAAGAGGAGCCTTTGGCAGTGTTGCAGATATTGCAATAGTTCCTCTTCAGGATATACTTTCCCTTGATTCCTGGGCGCGTTATAATACTCCTGGTATAAGCCACGGTAACTGGTGCTGGAGATATAAAGAAAACGCCCTTAACCCAGAACTTTCACGCAGATTATATGAAACAACAAAATTATATGGAAGGTAAAATATGAGATTAATAATTATAGGTTTATATGCAGTCATTGGTATGGTATTATCTTTACCTGTGCATGTATATTTTGCCGCCTTGTATAAGAAAAACCCACTAAAATCGTGGCAGAAAGCTCACGGTTATGTTCGGGGATTCTTTAAGGGCATAATGTTTTTAGCCGGTACAAAGGTAACTGTTAAAGGCGAAGAAAATCTTCCCGATAGCGCAGCCCTTTTTATTGCAAATCACAGGAGTTATTTTGATATAATAATAATGCAGACTCTTGTTAAACGTCCCATCGGCTTCGTTGCAAAGAAGGAATTTTTAAAAGCCCCTATCTTTCCGCTTTATATGAAAGATATCGGTTGTCTCTTTCTTGACCGAAAGAACGTAAGAGCCGGCCTTGAAACCATTAATCAAGGAATAAACAATATGAAGGATGGTCTTTCTATAGGACTTTATCCTGAAGGCACAAGAAACCATAAGGACAGTCTTCTGCCATTTAAGGCCGGAGGATACAGGATTGCAGAAAAGTCCGACTGCCCTATGGTACTTACAGCGCTTACCGGCTTTGATACCATTTTCGAAGCAAACAAGTTCCATATGATAAGGAGACGTCACGTTACAGTTGAATTCTCCAAACCATACTATCCAAGCAGAATGGATCCTAAGGAACGAAAAGAGTTTTACGAATCTATCCCTGATAAGATTCAGGCCATGTTAGATAACTTAAAAAAAGAATCGGAGGATTAAAATGAACCCATTAATTATCATCGGAATTGTAATCGGAGTATTACTTGTTATAATGGTAGCTCTTTACATATTCGGAAACAAATTACAGAAGAAGCAGATGGCACAGAAAGAAGAGATCAATGCCGCTGCTCAGCAGACATCAATGTTTATCATCGATAAGAAGATCATGCCGATAAAGGATGCAAAACTTCCTAAGATCGTTATGGATCAGATGCCTAAGAAATATCAGAAATCTAAGGTTCCTGTTGTTAAGGCTAAGGTTGGTCCACAGCTTGTAACTCTTATCTGTGATGAAGCAATCTTTGCAGACGTTCCTCAGCATGGCGAAGTTAAGGCTATGGTAAGCGGAATCTACCTTGTTGGTGTTAAGACTCTTCATAAGAACACAAAAAAGAAGATGCAGGAAGCCGAAGAAGCTGGCAAGAAGAAGAAAAAGTCATTCCGCGAAAAGATGATTGCTCGTCAGGCTCAATACCAGAAGGAACTTGCTGCTGAAACCGAGAGAAGAAAACTTAAAGCAGCCGAAAAGGAAAACAAGGCAAAAGCAAAGAAAAATCGCGAAATTGAAAAGAAACTTATGAAATAAAGAGGCACCCTATGGAGAAATATAACAAAAAAAAGTTAGTATTATCTTTTCTCCCTATATTGGTGGCATTTACAGTATACTATATAGCATATTTTGCAGCTTTCTTTATGACATTTATCACCGGCGGCAGTGACACTGCCGCAAGTGATGGAATGCTCGTAAATGAAGGCTTTTTTAATATCATAAGATTCACAATGTTACTCATTATATTTACTGTATGGTATAAATATAGATTCTACGACCTTTACAAAGAAGAAAAAGAAAAGATAATCACAAAGAAGCATTTTTTACTCACTATTTTATCCCTTATCATCACAGGGATACTGATACAACTCTTTTTTTCCGGGATTCTTAACATTTTAATGCCACGTTTCCCTGATTTCTTTAAGAGTTATAAAGAGATTATTGATTCATATAAAAGCAGCAGGACATCTATCCTTACCGTCTTCTCCGCCATTGTTCTTGCTCCTATAGCTGAAGAACTTATATTCCGTGGAGTTGCCCTTTGTTATAACCTGGAAGCTGTTACCCCGAAAGCTGCCATCATACTTCAGGCTTTTCTTTTCGGTTTGTATCATCTAAATCTGGTTCAGGGAATATATGCCGGTTTGATTGGTTTATTACTTGGATTTATCTGTTACAGATATAAAAATATCCTGCCTGCCATTATACTTCATATGGCTATAAACTGCAGTTCATTTTTTATCCCTGATTCATTTTTCGGGGACAATAAAAAATGCACCGCCATTATAATTTTAAGCGGTGCATCTCTTATATTTTTTATCTATTATTCATGTCGCTCGAAAGCCATTTCGATAAGACCATCTAAATAATCTTTCATTTCGTGGCCTGCACGCTTCATAAGCATAGGATACATGCTTATGGCTGTATGGCCAGGAATTGTATTGATCTCATTAAATACTACGCGGTTAGTATCCTTCTCAAGGAAGAAATCAACTCTTGAAAATCCAAATCCATCACAGGCTTTAAATATCTTAACAGCCATCTTCTGGATTTCTTCAAGCTTTTCAGCCGGAATATCCGGATCAAGAACTGTCTTTGACTCTGCATTATTATATTTTGCATCATAATCATAGAATTCAGCCGCTGCAAGTATTTCTCCTACACCAGTTGCAAATACATTATCATCATGTCCATATACTGCACATTCAATTTCTCTACCTGTAATTGTTTCTTCAACTAAGATCTTTGCATCGATCTCTGCTGCTTTATAAAGACCGCGAATAAGTTCTTCTCTATTATGTGCTTTAGAAACACCAGTTGATGAACCTGCATTTGAAGGCTTGATGAATACAGGATATTCCCTTTCACTTTCAACCCTTTCAACTACCTTATCAATATTTTTTAACTGATATTTCTTTACTGCTGTGTACTTAGCCTGAGCTACTCCACACGAATCTGCAATAACCTTGGTAAAGAATTTGTCCATTGTTACTGCTGATGAAAGATGTCCACATCCCACATATGGAAGATGTGCCATTTCGAAAAGTCCCTGAATAGTTCCATCTTCACCCCAAAGGCCATGAAGCACAGGAAAAGCTACATCAACATTTCTTTCTTCTATAAGGTTTCCATTACTTGAAAGAATTATCTTATGATCTGTATCTGGAGAAATAACTGCTCTTACATTTCCCTCTTTCCAGCTTCCATCCTCAATCTTTTCTACTGAATCTGTATAAAGCCAATGTCCTTCTTTAGTGATTCCAATAAGGGTAATATCGTATTTATCCTTATCAAGAGCTTTTACTACTGTTGCTGCTGATACACATGATACTTCATGCTCTGATGAGCAACCGCCAAATAAAACGCATAAATTCTTCTTAGTCATTTCTATATACCTCTTTTTTGGTCCTTAGACCATTTCTTAACAAATAGAATCATACCACATTTCCTATACATATGCTTGTATAATATATTTCTTTTATTCCTATGCTCCTTAGCGCTTTTGCCGAAGCGCCGATAGTTGAGCCTGTGGTATAGATATCATCCACTATAACAACTCTACGCGGCACATTCTTTATATCGTGTGCTGCAAAGGCGTTATAAAGATTTTTTTCTCTCTCTTCATTTGATAATTTCTTTTGAGCCACCGTTTCGGTTTCTCTATAAAGAATATCATTCCTTACAGGTATCCCTGTTTCATAAGAAAGAGAAAGCGCAATAAGTTCAGCCTGATTATATCCCCTTTTCCTTATCCTGTTCTTATGAAGCGGAACCGGGATCAGGGCTTCTATCTTCATTTGTTTAAATTCATTTCCAAAAAGTCTATTGATCTCTCTTCCATAAAATGAAGCATATTGCGGCCTGTCATGATATTTCATCCTAAGCACAGAATCAGATACAGGGGATATGTAATCAAAGCACGGATAGCCCTTGATATATCCTCTGTCTTTTCTGGAACAGTCCAGACAATATTCCTTTGTTTCATCTTCTATTCTCTTACCGCACTTCATGCATCTGGGTTCTTCTATAGGTTTTATATAATGTCTGCATTTATCACAGACAGTCATTCTCCCCATAGGGACCACTTCATCGCATATCACACATCTTGGCGGAAATAAAAGATCTTTTATAATTTTATATTTCATCAATTTCCTTTATTCTTTTTGCAAATGTAGTAAATCTTCTTTGTTCGCTGATATTATCTATCATTCTGTTAACAAGATTTATATTTCCAACTATAACTACCATCTGCTTTGCTCTTGTAACTGCAGTATAAAGAAGATTCCTGTTAAATAATTTTTCCGGTCCTGCAAGAAGTGGGATTATAACTGCCGGATATTCACTTCCCTGAGATTTATGAATTGTTATGGCAAAGGCATGTTCTACCTCATCTAGCATATTGTAAGTATAAACCGCTTCTCTTCCATCATCGAAATGAATAAGCACTTCCTCATTGAAATCATCTATACTTAAAATATAGCCCATATCGCCGTTGAATACGCCAACCCCCTCCTCCATGACATAATTATTATCCTCACATGGTGGAATCCGCCATTCAATCTTATAATTATTCTTTATCTGCATGACCTTATCCCCTTCACGGAAGATAACATCACCTTTATCTTTCTCATTTAACCCTTTTTTCTTTGGGTTTAAAGCATTCTGCAGTCTCTTATTAAGAGATTCTACTCCCAGCTCATATCTTCTCATAGGTGTGAGGACCTGGATTTCCTTAGCCGGAATCTTAAGATATTTAGGCAGATTGTCTATCAAAAGATCGTTTACCTCTTTTAAGATCTCAGCTGAATTCTTTCTTGGAATAAAGAAGAAATCCTTACTTTTATTACTAATCGTAAGATGCATTCCATTTTTGATCATATGAGCGTTACTTACTATAGAACTTTCCTTAGACTGTCTAAAGATCGAAGTAAGTGTAGTAACCGGAAAACATCCGCTTGAGATGATATCATGAAGCACATTTCCAGCTCCTACAGATGGAAGCTGATCGATATCACCTACAAGGATTAATCTTGTACCATATGTTATGGCTTTAAGCAACGCAAGAAAAAGAGTCGCATCCAGCATTGATGCTTCATCTATTATTATCACATCTGCATCCAGCGGATTATCTTCATTCCTGTTAAATGTAAGACGCTTTCCTGCTGCATCATCTGTTGGTTCTCCGGAGAATTCCAGAAGTCTGTGAATAGTCTCTGCCTTTTTACCTGTAGATTCTGTCATTCTCTTTGCAGCGCGTCCTGTAGGTGCAGCAAGAAGAACCTCCATTGCATTATTATTAAAATATTTGATAATGGCATTTATTATGGTAGTCTTACCTGTTCCCGGACCACCGGTAATAACAGCAACTCCCGAACTAATAGCTTCTCTTACGGCACATTTCTGAATCTCGTCAAGAGAAAAGCCGCAGTCCGTCTCAACCTCTGTAATAACGCTGTTTATCTCTTCTTCAGGTATCTCAAAACGAAGCTTAAGATCTATAAGCTTTCTTGCAGATGCAATCTCAGTATTATAATTCCAAAAACTGTAAACTATAGTATATTCCTGTCCATTTTCTTCTTCTGTTTTAAGTACTATCTTTTTATTCATAGACATATCTATAAGAAGATCATGGAACTTTTCCAAAAATACCTGTTCTTCCTCTGAACTTCCAATAAGAGAGTATACCTCACTGGCCAGAACCCTCTCAGGAAGATACATATGTCCCTCCTGCATGGAATTATTCAGAACATAAAGAATCGCAGAATGGATACGGAAGCTCGAATCTTCTGCAATACCTGCAGCCATAGCAATTTCATCTGCTTTTTTAAATCCGACTCCCGCCACATCCTCAGCTAATCTGTACGGATTATCTCTTATTACGTTATATACTTCCTTACCATATTCTTCATAAATCTTAATGGCAAGTTTTGCATTTATCCCATATTTGGATAAGAAGATTATGACTTCCTGAAATTCATGACTTTCGCTGTAAGATACAGCAATCTTATTAGCTTTATCAAGTGATATGCCCTTAACTTCAGCTAATCTTTCAGGTTCTTCTTCTATGATACGAAGTGTATCCAGTTTGAATTTCTTAACTATTCTCTTGGCAAGGACTTCGCCAATACCTTTGATTATACCAGATCCTAAGTACTTCTCGATACCTTTGGTATCTTCCGGCATACTGATATTATAAGACGTAAACTTAAACTGTATATCATACTGCGGATGATGAACGTATTCACCTTCCGCCTGTATATACATTCCCTCGGCAACATTTCCAAGGGTTCCAACGAATATCTCTTCTCCATCTGTTGTTTCCACGGAGAAGACTGCATATCCGTTATCCTCATTTTTATATATGATTTTCTCGATGTATCCTTCTCTTGTCATATTTCTATATGTCTATTTTTCCTCATCAAGTATATCCATATATTTTCCAGTACCAGTTGCAACTGCAGACATAGGGTCCTCAGCTGTCATAGTAGTGATACCTGTCTTTTCTTCTATCATCTGTTCAAGACCATGAAGAAGTGCACCACCACCTGTAAGTACAATACCTCTGTCTGCAATATCTGCAGCAAGCTCTGGAGGTGTTTTCTCAAGTACTGAATGTACAGCATCAACAATAGCTGCACACGGCTCTCTTAAAGCCTCTTCTGTTTCATCTGAAGTAATGGTGATAGTCTTAGGAAGACCAGTTACCATATTTCTACCACGGATCTCCATGGCAATGTTTTCAGGTCTCTTATAACATGTACCAATATTTATCTTAACCTCTTCCGCTGTAACATCACCGATAAGAAGGTTGTGTCTCTTTCTCACATATCTTACGATGGCTTCATCAAAATTCTCACCTGCTGTTTTGATAGATGAGCTTACAACAGCTCCACCCATTGAGATAACAGCAATATCAGTAGTTCCACCACCAATATCAACAAGCATGTTTCCAACAGGACGAGAGATATCAATTCCCGCACCGATTGCTGCTGCTATCGGGCACTCAAGAAGTGTAACAAATCTTGCTCCTGCACGATAAGCCGCTTCTTCTACTGCACGCCTTTCAACTTCTGTAACTCCTGAAGGCACTGATATACAAATTCTTGGTCTTCTTCCAAAGAAATTTCTACCGATAGCCTTACGTATAAAATATCTAAGCATCTGCTCAGCTGTTGAATTATCCGTAATAACACCATGCTTAAGTGGTCTTATAGGAACAATGTTACCTGGAGTTCTACCCAGCATAAGTCTTGCTTCTTCACCAATTTCTACAATCTTATCAAGTTCTTTATCATATGCGATTACGGAAGGCTCTTTTAAAACTACTCCCTTACCTCTTACATAAATCAGAGTACTTGAAGTACCAAGATCTATTCCTATATCTGCATTTGACATTACTTTAGTTCCTCCTATCTAGTCCTGCGCCAGTCTTAGTATGAATACTGATCCTGTCTCCCCATCCTGAAAATGGACCGGAAGCATAGATACATCAAATATTGCTCCAAATTCCTCTATATATTTGCGCCAGTTGACACGTTTGGTGGATGAGCCTATTTCATAGCCCTTAATCTCTTCCTTGGTATCTGGCACTATATTCCAGGAATTCTCGCCTGTCATATCTCTTTCTGCCAATTTATTTAGCGCTTTATTGGCAAATATTATCTTTCCTGTTTCATTATCTCTTATAAAGATAGCTGCTGAAAACTGATCAAGAATGTCAAATAAGTCCTCATCTCTATTAAATAAGCCCTTGGATCTCACTTCTTTACTTAAGACAAAGGAAATGAGATGCGCAAACTGCTCTGTAAAAATCAGTTCTTCTTCTGTCCATTCTCTTTCTTTTCTGTTTTCTATAATAACCAGTCGACCATAATAAAGTTTTTCTGCAACAACAGGCCTTATTACAACAGCTCTGGCCCTTCCTGCAAAAATACCAATTCTTATGCGATTAGTCATAGACTTGTGGTCAACAATAAAGCCTTCTTTATTGATCTTTTTCCTCATATCCTCGGAAAAATGATCCTGTTTCCAATCGAAGCTTGCTACTGTAGCAGGAGATTTTCCCTCTCTGCTCCAATAATCATCTATTGAATAAATCTCTGAATATTTTGAAGATTCCTTAAACAGGATTACATGATCAACATCTAGTAATTCTCCTGCTTTTTTAAGGTATTTCTCCAGATTAAACTTGCGTTCTTTTACTATATCTCTAAGCATTCCAGATAAAATCTTACTCTGCTCTTTTTCAAATTTAATTAAAGCCTTATACTTATTATCATCAGGCTTCTTATGTGTGGATGTATAGAATTTATAAACATATTCTGAAATGATCTCAGTCATCTTTCTATGATGTTTAATGATTTTTCTAAGTCTATCCACCTGAATCTTATCATGAGCAAAAAGGATCCAATTTGCCACATGTCTGCCACCTATCACTATAGGCGCCGCCGACAGGCCACTTTCCGGACTGACTCTTTCTATATCCATATATACCGGCTCATCACTTGATAAAAGACTATCACTAAGTCTTTCAAACATCTCAAAATACTCCGGTCTGTCAAGCATATCATAGAAATCGCCAAGATATGCTTCAGGTCCAACCGGTTCAGAAATCTTTCTTCCGGAAAGATCCACAACAACAGAATAAACTCCAAAGTTTTCTGCAATATGGTTCAGTACTTCCAGCATCTTATTGTTTCTAAATGCTTCAGCTATCTCCTGTGAATCCGGTATTCTATCTTCCTTTTCCTTAACAACTTCCTTCTCTTTTTCAACAGTATCACGAAGTATGTATTCCATCCTAAAAGTATCTTTAGAAAGATCACAGTAATCTGATACAATATCAACCTTCCTCACAGTGCCATTGTCACCACAGATTTTTAATTCATAGGAAAATCCCATGTGTTTATCTGTAGCCATTTTCAGTGCCTCTGCAAACATTTCCCTATCATCTGGATGAATATAATCCTTAGGAAGTTTGAATCCATCTTTAATAGCCTTTAAATTCATTCCAAGTAGTTCTACATTATCAGTTATGTATTCTAATTTAGAGTGGCTTAAAGTCTCATCCCTAAGATAATCAACGACTATGATATAGCATCTTTCCTTCTCAAGAGCCTTGAGAAGGAATTTAGTTTCATCCTTCATATGACACCCCCCTATTAAGTTAACCCTCGTTAGAAAAGAACAGGGACTAAAAAAAGTTTCCGCTTACAATAGTCCCTGTTAATACATTACAAATAAACGTTTTTTTACTGCTTAGATGAAGCAACATCTCCAAATGCATCATCTGTAAGCTTCTTTGTCTCCTGACATGCTGTTGATACCTTATCAACTGATGCCATAAGCTGTGCAACAAATTCGCTGATTGATTCGCATTCTCTCTTTACCTGACTTCTTGTCATGTAAACTTCTTCGCGAGTCTTAGCTTTCAGCTGTTCGCACTCAGTCTCTGTATCCTGTTTTAATTTTGCAGCAGCAGCTTCTGTTGCAGCCTTAAGCTGATTGCAGCTTGCTGTTGTCTGTTCTTTTAACTGATTCATCTCAGCTACTGTTGTATTCTTTAAATTCTCGCAGTCAGCATAAGTTGTTTCTCTCTTTTCCTGACAAGAACTCTTTGTCTGTGTTGTAAGTCTGTCACATTCAGCCTTTGTTGTAGTCTTGAGATTTTCACAATGTGATGTTGTCTCATTCATCATCTGATTACACTGTGCTGTTGTATCATCCATCATCTGCTTACACTGTGCTGTTGTGTCATCCATCATCTGCTTACACTGTGTAGCTGTCTCATTCATCTTTGAATCACACTCTTCCTGAGTCTCTCTTGCAAGCTTATCAGCCTGTTCTCTTGCTCCAAGGAGTGTACGTGAAATTGACTCGTATCTTGCAGCACTTTCTTTATCTCTGGTCTCATATTCAGCAAGCTGTGCTTTCATTCTGTCAATCTCTGCCTGAAGATCATTATTAACCTGTTTTAAATTATCAACTGTAGCCTTAGACTCATTCATGTTTACTTCGCGCATCTTACGAAGACTATCTACTGTCTCACTAAGCTTTGCAGTAGTATTCTTGAGTTCTGTAATCTGAGACTCGTAATCATCCTTCATTTCAGCTATATAAGCTTCTGTCCCCTTCTTATCATATCCACCGAATGAAACTGACTTGATATTTAACTCCATTTTGGTCCCCTTTCAAAATTTCGAAATGCACATTTTTTCTTTTCCTCTTTTCGAGGACATTCAAGCTAAATTATAACACAGCACTCGGCATAATGCCATTTTTTTTAGTAAGAATAAACAATCTCAGCACGTTTTCTCCAAAAAAAGGAAAAGCCCCGAAGGGCTTTTCCCATACTTTTTATTCAACTGTAACTGATTTTGCAAGATTTCTTGGTTTATCAACATCAAGTCCCTTTGCATCAGATACGAAATAAGCTATAAGCTGAAGTACTGCAGCTGTAGCAAATACACTAAATGTTGAATCTGCATCAGGTATCTTTATCTGCTTATCACAGATAGTATTATCATTGATATCATCATCATGGCTGATAAGGATAACATATGCTCCTCTTGACTTAACCTCTCTGATATTTGAAATGACCTTACTATATACATTTTCATCTGTTGCGATAGCGATAACAGGTACTCCCTCACTGATGAGAGCGATAGTTCCATGTTTTAATTCACCTGCAGCATATGCCTCTGAATGAATATAAGAGATTTCTTTAAGCTTAAGCGAAGCCTCAAGACACATTGTATAATCAATACCTCTTCCAATGTAGAATACATCCGGAGCCACTTTGATATAATTTGCTATTCTCTTGATATTATTGGCATTAAGGAGTGTTTCTTTAATAAGTTCTCCTGCATTCATGAGATTCTGGACAAATTCTTTAGCCTCATCTTCTTTTAAAATGCCTTTAACAAATCCCATACGGCAAGCAATAAGATACATTGCAGAAATCTGAACTGTATATGCCTTTGTTGACGCAACAGCAATCTCAGGACCTGCATGTGTATATAATACATAATCACTTTCGCGGGCAATTGTTGAACCCTTAACATTAACGATAGATATAACCTTTGAACCCTTACTCTTTGCAAGCTTTAAAGCTTCAAGTGTATCAATTGTCTCTCCTGACTGTGAAAGTACAATTGTAAGAGTCCCCTCATCAATGATAGGATCCTTATATCTGAATTCAGATGCGATCTCAACTGTTACAGGAATCCTCAGTCTGTTCTCAAGTACTGTACGTCCTACCATACCAGCATGCATTGCTGTTCCGCAGGCAACGATATTTATGTTCTTTACACCTTTAAGAACTTCATCATCTATTCCATCATCAAGAAGGTATGGAAGTCCATCCTTTACTCTTGGCATGATAGTTCTTGAAAGTGCATCTGGCTGTTCGTATATTTCCTTTAACATGAAGTGTGGATATCCACCCTTCTGTGCTGCTGAGATATCCCAGTTTACTGTAAGAATTTCAGGCTTAACTTCATTTCCCTTCATATCTTCAACCTTTATTCCTTCTTCTGAAAGAGTAAGGATGTGATATTCAGGAACAACAAAGTATTCCTTTGAATAAGCAATAATTGCTGTAAGATCAGATGCTATTATTGCACCCTTCTTTGACGCTGCTGCTACAAGTGGGCTTACATTTCTTACTGAATAGATCTTTCCTGGCTGGTCATCAAACATGATACAGAGAGCAAATGATCCAGAAAGAAGTTTAACCACCTTTCTTATCGCATCGATCGGATCACCTTCATAAACCTTATCAAGGAAAGCAGCAGCAACTTCTGAATCCGTTTCTGACTTAAGCATATCCTTAAGGCCGTACTGAACTGTTAAATCTCTGTAATTTTCAATTATTCCATTATGAATAAGAGTAACTCTTCCTACTCTGTGAGGATGTGCATTTGCATCTGTAACTCCTCCATGAGTAGCCCATCTGGTATGTCCTATACCGGTTGTACCCTTTGTTTCAAGTTTCTTTGCAGCTTCGCGAAGATCTGCTACACGTCCGACCTTCTTTGCTAAAAGAAGTCCAGCACTTGGATCCATAATAGCAATTCCGGCACTGTCATATCCTCTATACTCAAGCTGCTCAAGACCATCAATAAGAACATCCTTTGCTGGAAGATTACCAGCAAAACCTATAATACCACACATATAAATATTCTCCTCTATTTAACCTTTTATAATGATACATTTGATATGACCCTCTGTTTTCTGATTACTCAGGGTTTTAAGATCATACCTAACGAACCATGTGTGGTCCGGAAGCGCATCCGCCGAAATCTCGATAACGCTCCTCCTCGTCAACGTGACAGCTGTATGTAATAACCTAAATCGCATTCTTCCTTACAAAAGAAAAGCTGAATTCTTTATGACACAAGCTTCACGTAAATGGCGCTAAAACTTCTTAGTTTTTCGAAAAAATCACAGGCTCCTTTCTATCCCATAATCGTTTCAAATTATATCACAAATTACGCTTTTATGCAAAATTAAAGGGCTGCGCTATATTGCGCAGCCCTTACCTTTGCCCCGAAATAAAAGATTATTCTGCATCAGTGCCACTGGCTTTGTCATACTCATCCGTTGCAGCAATAACTTTCATATCTATATTCTGGAAATCCTCATTTTTAATTGAAAATGAAGAATCCCCCTCTATTATTCTTACAGTAACTGTTTCTTTTTCCTTGTACTGCATATTATCAGCAGCCTTATTTAAGATCTCGATAATTCCCTTGGCAAATACATTTTCGTATTCTTCCTTGGTATAATTATTGAATTCTCCCTTAGCTACTCTGTCATTGAAATCCTGTACATATTTTGTAACTTCAGCATAAGTCTGATTCAGGATATCAATAGGCTGGATTGTAACATCTACGTAGTAAATACCATTATCCTGGTAAGCTTTTCCTACCTCGAACTTAGTCTTTGAATAAATCTTCTTGGCAAGTTCTTCCATAGCAGGAGCAAGTTCTTTATCCATTCTTATATCAAGGCCATAGTAATCCTCTAAATTTGACGCAAGTCTTGTAGCATTCTGAAGGTACATAGCTTCTGCATCTGCTTCATTAACACCAGTAGTCTGAACATACTCATCCGAAACTCCAAGATAATTTGCCGTTATAAGAGTCTCCACATATGCCTGATATCTCTTTGTCTTTGTCTTTCCACAACCTGTAAGAAGGGTGAGAAGACTTGTCATAACCAAAAGAACTGTTAAAGCTCTCTTCACTTTTCTCATCATAAATGTTCTTTCTTAACGTAAACTCCAATATATTTTATAATTTACCGTCTCAATTAACTGATCATTGAACCACTTGGAAGATCTTTCTCTGCTGTGAGAAGTGCAAGATTACCATCCGGACCTTCTGCGCAAAGGAGCATTCCCTGTGATTCAATTCCTGCAAGCTTCGCAGGCTTTAAATTGGTGATAACTACTACCTTCTTACCTGGCATTTCTTCTGCACTATAGAAGTTCTTGATACCAGATACGATCTGAAGGACTTTATCTCCAACTTTAACTTTTGAACAAAGAAGTTTCTTTGACTTTGGAACTGCCTCACAAGCGATGATCTCACCTATCTGAAGCTGAAGCTTATCAAAATCTTCGATTCCGATCTCCTCTTTCTCTACAGCAAGAACTTCTGCTGGTTTTGAAACCTCTTCAGTCTTTTTCTTCTTTTCCTCAACCTTCTCTTCAACCTTTGCAGGGAAGCGGACAGCTATCTCTTCTAACATCTTTGCAGTATCAATTCTTGCAAAAAGGATCTCCGGTTTCTCTGTAACCTTATTTCCTGATGGATAAAGTCCAAATGTACCAAGTTCTGTTACGCTTCTAAGGCTTGTAGAAAGCTGTGAAACTATCTTTTCTGCTGTTTCAGGCATAAATGGCTGAAGAAGAGTTGCTCCGATTGTGATACTCTCAACAAGATTATAGAGAACAGTGCAAAGTCTGTCGTCCATATCCCCTTCTTTAGCAAGCGCCCAAGGCATAGTCTCATCGATATATTTGTTACATCTCTTAAAGAGATTGAAGATTTCTGTAATAGCATCAGCTACTCTAAGCTGATCCATCTTATCATTTACCTTCTTAGGTGTATCAAGAACTACCTGCTTTAAGTCATCATCAACAGGTAATTTGATATCTGCATTATTAACAACACCACCATGATACTTATTGATCATTGAGATAGTACGGTTAACAAGGTTACCAAGTGTATTAGCAAGATCTGAATTAACTCTTTCAATAAGAAGTTCCCATGATACAACACCATCATTATCAAATGGCATCTCATGAAGAAGGAAATATCTTACAGCATCAACTCCGAAGAGATCTGCCATATCATCAGCATAAAGAACATTTCCCTTTGACTTACTCATCTTACCATCACTCTGGATAAGCCAAGGATGTCCAAATACCTGCTTAGGAAGCGGAACATCTAATGCCATCAGCATGATTGGCCAATAAATAGTATGGAATCTGAGGATATCCTTACCGATAAGATGAAGATCTGCTGGCCAGTACTTGTTATATAACTCACCATTATTGCCATCAACATCATATCCAAGGCCAGTGATATAGTTTGATAAAGCATCTATCCATACATAGATAACATGCTTAGGATCAAAATCTACTGGGATACCCCATTTAAATGAAGTTCTTGTTACACAAAGATCCTGAAGTCCTGGCTTAAGGAATGTATTTACCATTTCATTCTTTCTTGCTTCCGGCTGGATAAATTCAGGATGTTTCTCAATATATTCAATAAGCTTAGGAGCATATTTACTCATTTTAAAGAAGTAAGCTTCCTCTTTAGCTGGCTTAACTTCACGTCCACAGTCAGGGCATTTTCCATCAACAAGCTGGCTGCTGGTCCAGAATGATTCACAAGGAGTACAATACATACCCTCATATTCACCCTTATAAATATCGCCTTTATCATAAAGCTTCTTAAAGATCTTCTTAACCTGTGCTTCATGATCCTCATCTGTTGTACGGATAAATCTGTCATAAGATGTATTCATAAGGTCCCAGATACGCTTGATCTCTCCAGCTTTCTGATCAACAAACTCCTTTGGAGTTGAAAGACCTTCGAAAGCCTTTGTCTCTATCTTCTGACCATGCTCATCTGTTCCTGTCTGGAAATATACATCATAACCTGTAAATCTCTTGTATCTTGCAATACTATCTGCAAGTACGATCTCATAGGTATTTCCAATATGTGGCTTACCAGATGCATATGCTATAGCTGTTGTAATATAATAAGGTTTCTTTGCCATAACTCTTATGCCCCTTCCTTTTATCTAATCATAACTTAATAGATTCAGTGTTTTAATCAGCAGTAACGATGAGTTCCATCTTACCGCCAAGATTTCTTATCTTTTCATCAAAATCTTCATATCCACGAAGGATAAATTCAATATCGTGAATCTCGCTGTCTCCTTCTGCCGCGAGAGCTGCAATAACTAATGCTGCTCCTGCTCTAAGATCCGAAGCTTCAACAATAGCGCCATGAAGACCTTCAACTCCATTGATGATTGCTGTATTCCCTTCAACTCTCACCTTTGCGCCCATCTTAACAAGTTCAGGCACATACTGGAATCTATTCTCAAAAATGCTTTCAATTACTATACTTGTTCCTTCAGAAAGAACTAATGCCGCAGCTATCTGAGCCTGCATATCTGTTGGAAAACCTGGATATGGGAGTGTCTTTATCTGAGTTGCCTTAAGTTTTCCATCAGCCATTACTCTTACTGAATCATCATATTCAATTACCTTAGCACCCATATCTGTAAGTTTTGAAGATATTGATTCAAGATGCTTAGGTATTACATTCTTAATAAGTATGTTACCGCGGGTTGCAACAGCCATAGCCATAAATGTTCCAGCTTCGATCTGGTCTGGAATTATTGTATATTCAGCTCCATGAAGCTTCTCAACTCCACGAACTCTGATAACATCAGTACCCGCGCCTTTGATATTAGCTCCCATTGAGTTAAGGAAGTTTGCCACATCAACGATATGTGGTTCCTTTGCAGCATTTTCAATGGTAGTTTTTCCTTCAGCAAGAGCTGCCGCCATCATAATATTGATAGTTGCTCCAACTGAAACTGTATCAAGATAAATATGCTCACCTTTAAGCTTATCGGCTTTTGCAACTATCTTTCCACCATTAATGATATCAACATCAGCACCTAATGTTTCAAATCCTTTAATATGAAGATCTATAGGTCTTGAGCCAATATCACATCCGCCTGGAAGTGCAACGTTAGCATATCTATATTTTCCAAGAAGTGCTCCAATAAGGTAATATGAAGCTCTTATCTTTCTTATATATTCATCATCAACCGAAAGACTCTCGTCTCCCACTATTCCTTTGCCACAGATCTGAACTGTATGTCTATCAAGATATCTTACTTCAGCACCGATATTCTCTATAGCTTTAAGAAGTGTTCTTGTATCACTGACAAAAGGAACATTCTCAATAACACACTTTTCGTCGGTCATTATGGCAGCAGCAAGAATACCAAGTGCAGCATTCTTTGCCCCGGCAATAACTACCTCTCCTTCAAGCGCATTACCGCCTGTTATTGCATAATGTTTCATAATTAATGCAGACTCCCATCTGTTTTACACACCCATTTATAGGTATGCATAATCTGTATTATTATAACACACCAGAATTTTTTGTAAACCCTGGTCAAATTATCAGGTTTCTTTCCCTTATTTATTCAGTAAAAACAAAAGAAGAGACATGTCATAAGTCTCTTCTTTATCTGTAGAAAAAAATACAAAATATTAATATTCTGACATTATTCTATAAAAATAGCATTCATAATTTAATCTGCATCACAATAAATGCATCTATATACCCTTCTATTCTCATCAGTAAGTTTAAAGATCTGAGGGATATCCGGCTCAATGGCTGTGATACATCTTGGATTCTTACATTTCTTTATATTTATCAGTTTTTTAGGAAGTGCCACCTTCTTTTTTTCAGTTGTAACACCATCTTTAATGATACTTACTGTAACTGAAGGATCAATATAACCAATAACATCAAGATTTACATCCATATTCTTATCTATCTTGATTATATCTTTCTTCCCCATCTTATCACTCTTAACATTCTGCATTATAGCAATGCTGCAGTCGAGTTTATCAAGACCAAGGTCATAATATATCTGCATTGCTTTACCTGCTGTAATATGGTCAAGTACGATACCATTCTGGATTGAATCTATCTTCATTTCACATCTACCCCCAATAATTTTAAGATAAGTGCCATACGGATGTATTTTCCGTAAAGTACCTGTTTAAAGTAACATGCACGAGGATCGCTATCCACATCCGCTGCAATTTCATTTACTCTTGGAAGAGGATGAAGGATTATCATATCTTCTTTTGCATTGTCTAACTTTTTCTTATCAAGAATATATGTATCTTTAAGTCTGATATAATCAGCCTCATTAAAGAATCTTTCCTTCTGTACTCTTGTCATGTAAAGTACATCAAGTTCTGGAAGTGCTTCTTCAAGAGACGTTACTTCCTTATATGAAAGTCCAGATGGTTCAAGAACTTCTGTAATGATATAGCTTGGAACCTTTAATTCCTTTGGTGAGATAAGTACAAATTTAACTCCCTCATATCTTGAAAGGGCCTTTATCAATGAATGAACTGTACGTCCGAATTTTAAATCTCCACAAAGACCTATAGTGAAGTTATCAAGCTTCTTCTTCTCCGAAAAAATAGTTAGAAGATCTGTAAGAGTCTGAGTTGGGTGGTTATGTCCGCCGTCACCTGCATTAATAATTGGAACCGGGGAATACATTGAAGCAAGCTTAGGTGCACCTTCATTTGGATGGCGCATTGCAATAATGTCTGCAAACTGTCCCACTACTCTTACTGTATCTTCAACTGATTCTCCCTTTGAAACTGATGATGACTGGGCAGAAGAAAAACCAAGCACATTACCTCCCAGCTCCATCATAGCAGATTCAAAGCTGAGTCTCGTTCTAGTACTTGGTTCATAGAAAAGAGTTGCAAGTTTTTTATACTTACATGCCTCACGGTATTTATCCTTATTATTAATTATATCCTGTGCCACATTAAGAAGTTCTTCAACTTCTTCAACTGAAAGATCCATTGGGTCAATAAGATGTCTTACTGGTCCTCTCTCTAATTCTTCCATAATACCTCCAAAAAACACACTGCAATGATTTTGGTGTCTGGCATTAAAAAAAAACCGCGCGACACCTTACTTATTATAAAGTGTTACCGGGTTTTCGTCAACACAGCACTAATTTGCATTTTAAAAGCACAATCGCAACCACACGATTGTGCCTTCCCCTACTATACTTCCAATCTCACCCATGTATAAGGTGAACGAATTGGTTTTATCTAACTAACACTAATCAGTATGTTACCATATCGCCCTATCTATTGTCAATCTATTTAATCGTTTAGATTGTCTTTTTCGCGCATTTTATTCACCTATCAGTCTGCCATCTTTCAATAACAGAATTCTATTAGACAGATTATTAATAAGTTGGCTTATATGGCTTGAAAACATCACAGCCTTTTCATTTCCCTTTACATAATCTGTAACATCCTGTATTGCTTTAGCCTGACTTTCAAGGTCCATTGCGTTTAATGGTTCATCCAGCATTATTATATCTGGTCCAATAGCTAGTGCCGCCGAAAAATAAAGCTTATATTTCATACCCAAAGAATAATTAGCAACAAAACTATTGCTATATTCCGTCATCTCATATCTATTTAAATAATTACCAACCTTCTCATAATATTCCTTCTTATCCTTTTTCCATAAATTTCTCAGCAGCTCCAGATTTTCATTCCCGCTGAGTTCATCATACAAATATGGCGCACTCGGAATAAAAAAAACTCTTTTTTTCAACTCATCATTGGATATATTCTTCCCGTTATATGTAACATCCATCTGTCCAGCTTTTAATATTCCCGCCAACAATTTAAAAAGTGTAGTCTTTCCGCTGCCATTTTTTCCTTTTATGCAAAGAACTTCTCCGCCTTTTAAACCAAAATCCAAATTTTCTATAACATTTTCTTTATCATATGAAAAGGTAACATTTGAAACTTTTAATGTATTTATCATACCCTTGACACCGTCCCTTCAATAATAGCCGCTAAAAGAAGAAACACATTCCTATTCTTCTGCTTTTTTTCTGATATTTACTATCATAAAATTATCAATCACAAAGATTCCCATAATCCATATCAGGTAAATTAAAAGTATTTTTCTCCATTCAACACCTGAAACGGCCCTACATATCACATTAACAATGAGCACGTAAAGCATTGGTAAAATCAACATATTCTTAGGTATGTCACAAAACTTATGCAATGTCTCATCAAGTTTTTCATCTGAATCCACGCTCTTTACATATTTATTTTTATTCATAAGCATACCATAAATATATAATTTTATTCTCGGAGCCAAATAAAGAGCCGCTGTCTCCACGACTAACAAACAAAAACAGTACATACTGGTCTTGATCATATTTTTACCTGATCCTGCCATTAATATTACAGAAATAATAACAATTAATAAGAAAGGTAATCCTGATAAATATCTCGCCAATTTTATTTTTGCTTTTACTACGTCATCGACTTTAAATAATGACATTTTATAGAGTTCAATATTTTTCATATCTTTTTTAAAGCTGAATACTTCTTCCAGATTACTAGTTATTGTATTTATCTGATTAAAAATAAGTGACACCATTCCAAAAATGATGCATATTACCGTAAGATCCGTATTATGACTATATTTTCTCAACATAAATAAGGCCGGAATGATAATAAAGAAATCATAAGATATCATTACAGTCTGAATCATATTTTTCCCTAATAGTTTTTTATCATTTTCTATAATTAAAATATCCTTATTTATTAAGAAACTCTCTGGCTCTTCTGAAATCACCTTTTTTAGTATCGCCAAATATCCCGACTTTAATCCTGCTTTATTTTTTATAAACGTAACTTCATGTTCTGAATAATTAATCCTGAACTTTCTAAAAAAGATAATTGTTATTGCTATTATTATAAGAAGCAGAAGTACCAACGCCTTTTCATCCAGTATGTTGAGTAAATCTACATTTAACTTTTCTTTAAGTTCTGTAAAAAAACCTCCGAATTTTGCTTTTAAAATAGTTTCAACTTGCTTCTTATTTAGTACCATAAAAGTGTA
>DFFQ01000083.1 GCA_002371025.1 Lachnospiraceae bacterium UBA3772
CGCTCTTTCAGTTATGGCATCAAGGTTACTGGTTGCTTCATCAAGGATAAGTATATCCGGATTCTTAAGAAATGCTCTTGCTATGGCAAGACGCTGCCTTTGTCCACCTGATAGATTAGCTCCATTTTCATCCAGCATTGTTTCATATCTAAGAGGCAGCTCATTTATAAATTCATGTGCCTGAGCTTTCTTGCATGCCGAAATCACCTCATCCACACTTGCATCTTCTACTCCCAGCATAAGATTTTCCATTATAGTTCCACTAAAAAGAAATGTTTCCTGAGGTATATATGCAATCCTGTCTCTTAATCCTTCTATCTGAATATCATCGATATTGTTTTCATCTAAAAGTATTTCCCCTGATTCAACTGAATACATATGAAGGATTAATTTTGAAAGTGTTGTTTTTCCTGATCCACTTTCTCCAACAAAAGCTATCTTCTCACCCTTGTTTATTTTCAGATTGATGTCCTTTAACACAAGATTTCTAGTACCATATCTGAAATTAACATTATTAAACTCAATATTTCCTTCAAATTTTTTAGGATTTATCTTTCTTCTTTCTGCTTCAGTCTTTTCTATCTCAAGATCAAGTATCTCTCCTAATCTGTCCGATGCTACTACAGCAGTCTGAATCTGTGGCTGCAGATTGATCAGATTTTTAACAGGATCAAGGAAATATACAAGGAGTGCATTAAAAGTAATAAGCTCTCCCATACTCATTTCCCCTTTTATAACTGAATAACCTCCAATCCAAAGAATGATAACTCCACCTACCAGTTCTATAAATATTTTTAAAGAAGCCTGAAGATTCTCAACCCATCCTAGCTTAAATATACTTTTTAATAATCGTACAAATCTGATCTCCGTCTCTAACTTAACACCTGTTTCTGCATTAAATGCCTTAACTGTCTGAATGCCATTTAATGATTCCACCATATATGAAGTAAGCCTTGAACTATCCTCCATCTGTTTTCTATTTAATCTTTCATACCAGCCGTTAAACGCCTTAACAATAACAAAATATAGGATAACTATAATAAGTGCTATAAAGAATAATTTTGCATTTTGTACATATAAAATCAATGCACCGGCTATAGCCATAAGTGTATCGATCATTATCGTTAATGTTGCACCGGAAATGGCATTTCTTATCTTACCCGCATCGTTAAATCTTGAGATGATCTCCCCCACTTTCCTTGTTCCAAAGAAATTCATCGGAAGTTCCAATACATGTCTGTAATACCCCAAGAGAAGCGCAATATCTAATTTTTGTGACAGATATAATAGCAAATGAGACCTGAATGCATTTAATATCACCTTAAACACATTTAATAAGATCACACCTATTGATAATGTAAATAATGTCTTCTCCAACGCATTTGGAAGGACATTATCAAGTAATTCTCTAAAATAGAATGCCCCAAGTATTCCTAAAATCGTATAGAGAAGTGACGCCAAAAATATATGTAATATCAGTTTTTTCTGTGGTTTTAGCAAATAAAAAAAGCGACTGAACAGCCCTTTAGTTTCATCGCCTTTTTTAAAGTCTTCTCTTTTCACTAAAAAAATGAGTATCCCTGTCCATTGATATTTTGGAGGTTTTCCTTCTTCTTTTATTTCACCAAAGAATTCTTCTGGAGTAAGTTTTACAATTCCTTCTCCCGGATCAGCTATTATCACATATTTTTTTGTTATCTTATGTATCACAACATAATGAAGTAAGCTTCCCTCTACTATTACATGAGCAATACATGGAAGCGGAAATTCTGAAAAAAAGGCTTCTTTATTTCCTTTTACTCCCTTTGCATTAAATCCCAGCTGGTCTGCCGCCTTGATCACACCTGCGACATTTGTTCCCTGCTTATCAGTTCCTGCAACCTCTCTTATTCTACTTATCGATGTCTTATAACCATTCTGCCTGCATATGGTGGCAAGACAAGCCGCACCACAGTCAGTGATGTCATGTTGTTTTATACAATGGTATTTCATGATTTCCACTTACCTATTTGTTTTTTTATAATCAACAATTGTTTCAAATAATCTAAAAAAAACTATCCCCATCATTGCCCCGTATACTAAAAGAACTATTTTTCCTTCAACAAAAACAGAACATACAATCAATAGCATCAGACTCACAATCTGTATTATTAACTCTTTCATTTTGCCCTTTCTCACCCTAAAAAAGACTATTTAGGGTGTGTTTTTTATTAATTAAATAAAACTATTAAGCCACCAACGACCGTTGCGGATCCTCCCACAACTCTTCTCCAGCCATCAACGCATTTGTTAACTTGAGTTGCTCTTTATATATGTATCGCCCATTGCTCTGTATAGGTTTATCTATTGGATTTAAAAGTTCTATATCAACTAAATCTCCATCTATCCCAAATGTAGCAGACACAGGATTTCCTACCTTTTTTTCCACCACATGTTTCTATAAAGCAGTGTAAACCGCAATATCTCATAGAATTAATACTATATCTAACCCAAATAAGATAATAGCATCTATTTTTCGCACTTAAAACGACAGAGTTGCTAATTAACAACTCTGTCGCTTGTCAACAATATGAATTTAGATACAAAAAGAATCTCGATCCTCTTTGTATCTAACGCACTTT
>DFFQ01000018.1 GCA_002371025.1 Lachnospiraceae bacterium UBA3772
TGTTTGGTGATATACTTTCAGATGAAGCGTCCCAGATCACAGGTTCTATCGGAATGCTTCCATCAGCCTCTTTAAATGAAACCAAGTTCGGACTTTATGAGCCATCTGGCGGATCAGCTCCTGATATTGCTGGAAAGAATATTGCAAATCCAATAGCTACAATCCTTTCAGCAGCTATGATGCTGAGATTTACATTTGATCTTGATAAGGAAGCTGATGCCATTGAAAATGCAGTTAAGCAGGTTCTTAAGGAAGGCTATAGAACAATAGATATTGCAAAGCCGGGAGAAGATCAGGTAAAGACTTCTGAAATGGGAACACTTATCGCAGAACGCGTGTAATAAATTTAAAAAATAAGATATTTGAATAAAAATATCAAAGGAGATAAAAATTATGAAGAGTGAAAATATGAAAAATGGTCTTCAGCAGGCACCTGCAAGATCATTACTTAATGCACTTGGAATGACAGATGAAGAAAAGAAAAAACCTATGGTAGGTATCGTTACCTCATATAATGAGATAGTACCTGGCCATATGAATCTTGATAAGATCGCTGAAGCTGTAAAGCTTGGCGTTGCTGAAGCAGGCGGAATGCCTGTAATGTTCCCGGCCATTGCCGTATGTGACGGTATTGCCATGGGACACATTGGAATGAAATATTCACTGGTTACAAGAGACCTGATCGCAGATTCAACAGAATGTATGGCTCTTGCTCATCAGTTTGATGCTTTAGTTATGATCCCTAACTGCGATAAGAACGTTCCAGGACTTCTTATGGCAGCTGCAAGACTTGATCTTCCTACAGTATTTGTATCAGGCGGTCCAATGCTTGCAGGACATGTTGGAGGCGTAAAGAGAAGCCTTTCATCAATGTTTGAAGCGGTAGGACAGTACACAGCAGGTTCAATCGACGCAGCAAAGCTCGATGAGTTTGAAAAGAAGGTCTGCCCAACATGTGGATCATGCTCAGGTATGTATACAGCAAACTCAATGAACTGCCTTACAGAAGCCCTTGGTATGGGCCTTCCTGGAAATGGTACTATCCCTGCAGTTTATTCAGAAAGAATCATGCTTGCAAAGCATGCAGGTTATGCTGTAATGGATATGTTAAAGAAGGGTATCACAGCACGTCAGATCATCACTAAAGAATCGATAATGAATGCCCTTACAGTAGATATGGCACTTGGATGTTCAACAAATTCAATGCTTCATCTTCCAGCCATCGCTCATGAGATCGGCTTTGACTTTGATATTGCATTTGCAAATCCTATCAGTGAAAAGACTCCAAACCTCTGCCATCTTGCACCAGCAGGTCCAACATATATGGAAGACTTAAATGAGGCCGGTGGTGTATATGCTGTTATTAAAGAACTCCTTGATGCAGGACTTATCAATGGAGATACAATGACAGTAACAGGTCTTACACTTGGCGAAGCTGTTAAAAACAGTGTTAATAGAAATCCTGAAGTTATAAGACCTATTGATAATCCATATACAAAGACCGGTGGACTTGCAGTTCTTAAGGGAAATCTTGCTCCAGACGGATCAGTTGTTAAGAGATCAGCAGTAGTTCCTGAAATGTTACAGCATAGAGGACCTGCAAGAGTATTTGATTGTGAAGAAGATGCCATCGCTGCAATCCTTGGAAAGAAAATCGTTGCAGGAGATGTGGTAGTTATAAGATATGAAGGCCCTAAGGGTGGACCTGGTATGAGAGAAATGCTTAATCCTACATCAGCTATCGCCGGTATGGGTCTTGGCTCAACAGTAGCACTTATCACTGACGGACGTTTCTCAGGAGCAAGCCGTGGAGCATCAATTGGACATGTATCACCTGAAGCTGCAGTAGGCGGACCTATTGCTCTTGTAAAAGAAGGTGATATGATAGATATTGATATTAATGCACTTTCTATTCATCTTGATGTATCAGATGAAGAACTTGCTAAGAGAAAAGCTGAGTGGACTCCAAGAGAGCCAAAGGTTAAAACAGGTTATCTTTCAAGATATGCTTCTATGGTTACAAGTGGTAACAGAGGTGCAATCCTTGAAATGCCAAAGGCCTGACCTATACAAAGATATAAGCATTAAAGATATAAGCTTTAAAAATATAAGCGATTTAATTAAAGCTTAAGCGGCTTAATTAAATTATAAGAAGGAGAACTTATATGAAGAATTTAACAGGATCAGAGATCGTAATTGAATGCCTTAAGGAACAGGGCGTTGATACAGTATTTGGATATCCGGGAGGAACAATCCTTAACGTATACGACGAATTATATAAGCATCAGGATGAGATCCATCACGTGCTCACATCTCACGAACAGGGAGCAGCTCATGCTGCAGATGGATATGCAAGAGCAACAGGTAAGGTTGGTGTATGTATGGCCACATCAGGACCTGGTGCTACAAATCTTGTAACAGGTATTGCTACAGCATATATGGATTCAATCCCACTTGTAGCTATCACAGCAAATGTAGGAGTTGCAATGCTTGGAAAGGACAGTTTCCAGGAGATAGATATCGCAGGTGTTGTAATGCCTATCACAAAGTATTCTTTCCTTGTAAAGAATGTACATGAATTAGCTGATACCATAAGACGTGCCTTTAAGATCGCCCAGTCAGGCAGACCAGGCCCTGTACTTGTAGATATTACTAAGGATGTAACAGCAGCAAGAGCTGATTACGAATATCATAAGCCAGAGAAGATCGAAAGAGTTACAAATACAATTAAGGAAAAGGATATTGAGACAGCAGTTACCATGATAAAGGCTGCTAAACGTCCTTTCGTACTTGTAGGTGGCGGCGCTATAGCCAGTGATGCAACAGAAGAATTAAAGAAGTTTGTGGAAACAATTGATGCACCGGTTTGCGATACCTTAATGGGTAAGGGGGCATTTGACGGGACCAGCGAAAGATACACCGGAATGATCGGAATGCACGGAACAAAAGCTTCTAACTTTGGTGTAAATAAGGCTGACCTTGTAGTAGTTATCGGTGCCCGTTTCTCAGACAGAGTTATAGGAGATGCTTCTCGCTTTGCAAATGATGCAAAGATCCTTCATATCGATATCGATGCTGCTGAAATCTCTAAGAATGTTACAGCGGATGCTTCAGTTATCGGTGATGCAAAGGAAATCTTAAAGATCCTTAATTCACAAATAAAGAGTTCACCAAAGCCTGAATGGAATGCTGAGATAAAGAAACTTAAGGAAGAGAATCCACTTAAGTATGATATGGAACATCTTACTGGTCCGGCCATTATCAGCAACATTTATGATATGACCAAGGGAGATGCAATAATCACTACTGATGTAGGACAGCATCAGATGTGGGCTGCTCAGTATTATAACTATAAGGAGCCACGTCAGTTCCTTACATCAGGTGGTCTCGGAACCATGGGATATGGTCTTGGTGCTTGTATCGGTGCTAAGTTCGGACGTCCTGACAAGACTGTTATAAATATTGCAGGTGACGGTTGTTTCAGAATGAATTTAAATGAAGTTGCTACAGCTTCCCGTACAAATACTCATGTTATAGAAGTTGTTATCAATAACCACGTTCTTGGTATGGTACGTCAGTGGCAGACTCTTTTCTATGATAAGAGATATTCAAATACAATGCTTAACGACGGTGTAGACTTTAAGAAAGTTTCTGAAGGACTTGGAGCAACTGCATTTACAGTAAGAACAGTAGAAGAGTTTAGAAAAGCTTTAGATGAGGCTATAAAGGGTGAAGGCCCATATGTTATCGAATGCCAGATCGGTATGGATGATAAGGTTTGGCCAATGGTAGCCCCTGGTGCCCCAATTTCTACATGTTTCGATTCTGAGGCAGAACTTAATAAATAATAGAGACGAAAAAATATGCCGCTTTTAAGAAAAAAGCATATAAATTCGGCAAAAAACGGTAATAATTAATAAATAATAGTAAAAAAATCGTAGTTTTTACTATATAATTCAATATTGATTAATAAATAGTACTTTACTATAATAAAGTCATTACTTTTTTAGGCAGGATTTTAAACGTTAAGTCCTGTACTATAGAGAAAATATAATTGGAGGAAGAAAAAGACATGGCAAGAGTTTATAATTTTTCAGCAGGACCATCTATGCTCCCTGAAGCAGTTTTAAAGCAGGCAGCTGCAGAGATGCTTGATTACCAGGGTAGCGGACAGAGCGTAATGGAGATGAGTCATCGATCTAAGGTTTTTGATAACATCATCAAAGAAGCTGAGAAAGATTTAAGAGATCTTCTTAATATCCCTGACAATTACAAAGTGCTTTTCCTTCAGGGCGGTGCTTCACAGCAGTTCGCAGCGGTTCCTATGAACCTTATGAAGAACGGTGTTGCTGATTACATCATCACTGGACAGTGGGCTAAGAAAGCTTACGAGGAAGCAAAGAAATACGGCAAAGCCGTTGCAGTAGCATCCTCAGCAGATGAGACATTCTCCTACATTCCAGATTGTTCAGATCTTCCAATCGATGATGATGCAGATTATGTATATATTTGCCATAACAATACTATTTATGGAACATCATTTAAGACTCTTCCTAATACAAAGGGTAAGATTCTTGTAGCTGATATGTCATCAGACATTCTTTCACAGCCAGTAAATGTATCTGATTACGGTCTCATTTACTTTGGTGTTCAGAAGAATGTTGGACCTGCAGGTGTAGTTATTGCTATCATCCGCGAGGACCTTATCAGAGATGATCTTCCAGAATCAGTTCCTACAATGCTTAAATATAAGACTCAGGCTGATGCTGAATCACTTTACAATACACCAAACTGCTGGGGTATTTATATGTGCGGACTTGTATTCAAGTGGTTAAAGTCACTTGGTGGTCTTGAGCAGATGCAGAAGATCAATGAGAAGAAAGCTGGAATCCTTTATAACTTCCTTGATAATTCAAAGATGTTCAGAGGAACAGTAAGAAAAGAAGACAGATCTCTTATGAATGTACCATTTGTTACAGATTCAGAAGAGCTTAATGCTAAATTCATTAAGGAAGCAACAGAAGCTGGATTTGTTAATCTTAAAGGACATCGTTCAGTTGGCGGTATGAGAGCTTCCATCTACAATGCAATGCCAGTTGAAGGCGTAGAGAAACTTGTAGAGTTCATGAAGGAATTCGAAGCTAACAACCAGTAAGAGTTAAAAGATAGAGATTAAAAGTATGTCCAGAGCTTTAAACATAAGGCTCTGGACTAGTGTATACAGGAGAGAAAGAAATGACAAAGATAAATTGCCTTAATCCGATCGCTGATTGCGGTCTTACACTTTTACCAGCTGACAAATATGAGATCACAGAGGATGTAAATGCAGCAGAAGCTATCCTTGTAAGAAGTGCTTCAATGCATGAGATGGATCTTTCAGAGAACCTTCTTGCAGTTGCAAGAGCTGGTGCTGGTGTTAACAATATTCCACTTGATAAATGTGCTGAAAAGGGTATTGTAGTATTTAATACTCCAGGTGCTAACGCAAATGGTGTTAAGGAACTTGTTGTAGCAGGTATGCTCCTTGCTTCTCGTGATATCCTTGGTGGTGCTGAGTGGGTTAAAGAAAATAAAGAAGATGCTGATATTGCAAAGACAGCAGAGAAAGCTAAGAAGGCATTCGCTGGAAATGAGATCTATGGCAAGAAGCTTGGTGTTATTGGTCTTGGCGCTATCGGTGCTAAAGTAGCAAACATTGCAGTACGTCTTGGCATGGAAGTATATGGATATGATCCATTTGTGTCTGTTGAAGCTGCCTGGGGGCTTTCAAGATCAGTTAAGCACATCACAGATGTAAATGATATCTATAAGAATTGTGACTTCATCACAATCCATGTTCCACTTCTTGATTCTACAAAGGGCATGATTAATAAGGATGCTCTTGATCAGATGAAGGACGGAGTTGTATTCCTTAACTTTGCAAGAGATATTCTTGTAGATGAGGATGCGATGAAGGAAGCTCTTAGTACAGGTAAGGTTAAGAAGTATGTTACTGACTTTGCTAATCCAAACATTGCAGGTGTTAAGAATGTTATCTGCACACCTCACCTTGGAGCTTCAACACAGGAATCAGAAGACAACTGTGCTATAATGGCAGCAAAGGAAATCCGTGATTTCATTGAAAATGGTAATATCAAGAATTCAGTTAACTATCCTTCAGTTTCAGCAGGCGCTGTTGAGACAGACGGAAGAGTAACAGTTTGCCATAAGAATATTCCTAATATGTTAACTCAGTTTACAGGAGTATTTGCTAAGGAAAATATCAACGTTTCTTCAATGGTAAGTAAGGCTAAGGGTGAATATGCCTATACTATCCTTGATACAGATGCAGCTGTATCAGCAGATGCTGCAAAAGCACTTGAGGCAGTTGAAGGCGTTGTTAAAGTAAGAGTTATCAAATAATATAATCAAATTTAAAATAAGTGCGTATCAACAAGCGGCTGATACGTACTTAAACTAAACATAAAAAAAGAATTGGAGAATTAATATGAGCGATAAGTTAAGAGTTGGCGTTCTTGGCGCTACAGGTATGGTAGGACAGAGATTTATACAGATAATTGCAAACCACCCTTGGTTTGAAGTTACAACAGTTGCAGCTTCACCTAGAAGTGCCGGAAAGACTTATGCCCAGGCTGTTGAAGGAAGATGGAAGATGGATCAGCCAATTCCTGACTCAGTTAAGGACCTTGTACTTTATGATGTAAATGAAGTTGAGAAGGTTGCTTCAACTGTAGATTTCGTTCTTTCAGCTGTTGATATGAAGAAGGATGAGATCAAGGCTATTGAAGAGGCATATGCAAAGACTGAGACTCCAGTTGTTTCAAATAACTCAGCTCACAGATGGACACCAGATGTACCAATGGTAGTGCCTGAACTTAATCCAGAGCATTTTGATGTTATCCCATTCCAGAAGAAGCGTCTTGGAACAACAAGAGGATTTATCGCTGTTAAGCCTAACTG
>DFFQ01000163.1 GCA_002371025.1 Lachnospiraceae bacterium UBA3772
CCATTAAGTTCTACTACTTTTCCTTCTTCATCAAGAATCTGGATTGTTGCTCCTTCAAGCTCTTCTCCGTTAGTAATATCTTTCTTACTAATCTTTACAGATGTAAGTCTATCATTAACGAATATTACTCCATCAGCAGTATATGCTGTAGTATTTACTGTATTAATAGTTCCATCAAGATTAAGTTCAAACTTTTTATCTGTTGCAACTTTATATCCTGCTGGCGCTGCTGTTTCTCTTAAGGTATATGTCTTTCCAACTGCAAGTCCCTTAATTTCCTTAGGTGTCTTAGTTGATACCCATTCGAGAGTCTCACCATTTGCTACAACAACATTTCCATTTTCATCAAGAATCTGGATTGTTGCTCCTTCAAGTTCCTCATTATTAGTAACATCAACTTTACTGATCTTTACAGATGTCATCTTATCTTCTACAAGAAGAACGCCCTTGCTATCAGTCTTAGTTGTTGTTCTTTCCTTATCAACAGTTCCATCAGCCTTTAATACAAATGTAGTATCTGTTGCTACTGTATATCCATCAGGTGCAACTGTTTCTCTTAAGGTATAGGTCTCTCCTGAAGAAAGTCCTGAAATGATATAAGGCTTATTGCTTGATACCCACTCAAGTTTTTTACCGTTAACTATTACAACATTTCCATCCTTATCAAGGATCTGAATTGTTGCTCCTTCAAGTTCAGCGCCACCAACAACATCGACTTTACTAATCTTTACTGATATCTTGCCATCTTCAACAAGAAGTACGCCGTCATCATTAATAGCTGTAGTTGTTTCTGATGTATTAATAGTTCCGTCTGCATTAAGCACAAACTCAGTTTCTGTTGCAATTGTATAGCCTTCTGGGGCAATAACTTCTTTTAATGTATATGTCTTTCCTGTTGCAAGACCTTTTATTTCATGAGGTGTCTTTGTTGATACCCACTCAAGTCTTTCACCATCAACTTTTACAACTTTTCCGTCTTTATCAAGGATCTGGATTGTTGCTCCTTCAACTTCTTTTCCGTTTGCAATATCCACCTTGCTAATCTTTACTGATGTCTTCTTATCTTCAATAAGAAGTACACCCTCGCTGTTAGTCTTTGTTGTAGTCTTTGTCTTGTTAACAGTTCCGTCTGCATTAAGCTCAAACTTTGTATCTGTTGCAATAGTGTAACCTTCTGGTGCAACTGTTTCTCTTAAGGTATATGTTTTTTCAACATCAAGTCCTTCAATTACATGAGGCTCATTTGTTGATACCCATTCTGCCTTTTTACCATTAAGTTCTACTACATTTCCATTTTCATCAAGAATCTGGATTGTTGCACCTTCAAGTTCTTTTTCATTTGTAACATCCACTTTACTAATGCTAACCTTTGTTGCTTCATCCTTAACAAGTATAGTCTGAATCTTACCTTCAGTTGTTAAAGATGCTGCACCATTTACAGTTACTCTTCCTTCATCATCAAATGAGAAAGTAGAATCTGTTGTAATCTTATATCCATTTGGAGCTACTGTCTCCTTAAGAATATAAGTCTTTCCGGCCTCAAGACCTGTTATAAAGTAATCTTTATCCTTATCAGATGTCCAGCTGTCAATGACAGTTGTTCCATCAGATGAAAGGATCTCTAACTTAGCACCGCTAAGCTTATTACCCTCAATATCAGTCTTTATAATCTTTACAAATTTTCTTGTAAGATAATTATTTACAACTTCTGTCTTTGCAGGGCTGTCACTTGCTGCATTTTCTTTTGAAACAGTAACTTCACCAGTTCCTGTTACATCAAGTCCATACAGATCTTTAAGTGTTATACCAGCTGTTTCACTGTCTCCTGCAAGAGCTGCGTCCTTATCTTCTTCAACTGTATATACACCAGCTGCAAGTCTTCCAAGTGTAAGGTCTTCACCATTCTTAATGCTGATTACTGCATCATTCTTATTGTCCTTAAGAACTGCATTATTATTTGTATCAACTTCAGCTGAAACATATTTGCCATCAGCATTCTTAACAGTAATCTTAAATGTCTTATCAACTATGTTGCTATCTGCATTTGAAATGTCACTGTCGCTGTCTACCTTTACAGTCTTACTGATATTAAGGTATCCATAATCTTCTGTATATACATTCTTAAATGTTGCTACAGGTTCATTTGTTGCTGTTACATTAAGATTTGACTTCAAAGCCACATCTGATGAATCAGTAACGAATGAATAATTTTCAATTAATTTTTCAGTATCATAACCTGTTTCTTTAACAGAATATGTACCAGCTGCAAGACCTGAAACCTCATATTCACCATTGGTGAAATCCTTATATGTTACTACTAAACTGTAGTCATCCGGTCCTGTAATAGTAAACTTAATGTTTTCCTTTATTTCATCAGTAAGAGAAGGATTAGCCTCGCTTCCATCAATCTTTGTAAATGAGAAGCTCTTCTTAATCTTTAACTTACCCTTATCACGAGTATAAACATTCTTTAATTCAGCAACTTCAGGAGCACCTTCAGTTGTATCACTTGTAACTGCTACATCTTTCTTTGACATAGTACTAAGATTTGTGCTAATGGTGTAATTTTCTACTGAACCATCACTTACTGTTTCCTTAATACTGTAGTTACCTGTGTTGATATTAGTAAGAAGATACTTACCATCTGTAAATTCGCTGTAAGCTACTGTCTTTTCATATCCGTCAGGTCCTGTAATTGTAAAGCTGATCTTTGACTTATCAATACTTGATTCGTCAATTGCATTTCCCTTTTCATCTTCAAAAGACTTAACAATCTGTAAATATCCCTTATCACGAGTATATTCATTAATAAATGATACTTCTGCAGGATCATTAGTAAGGCCGTCCTTAACTGTAACTTCAGCTACAACCTTCTCTTCTGTTCCTACCTTTGTTGTCTGATAAGTATATCCTTCAATTTCAGGATTCTTATCTGTTACTTCTGTAATTTCATAAATTCCAACAGGAAGATCTTCAATTGTAACTGTTCCACCAGCAGTAACCTTTATATCCTGTGGTTTTTCTGATGCAGTTGCAACCTTGTTATAATAAATTCCTGTTTCCTTATTTCTTACATTAAAGACAAATTCTTTTGTATTATCTTTCTTTTCCTCATTATCAAGAAGTAAATTCTTCTTTATAACAAGGCTTCCTTTTTTACTTGTATAACTATTCGTAAACTTAACAGTTACAGTCTCTGCTGCATGAACAGTGTTTGTAGCTACCTTATCACCAATAGTATATACCGCACTAATATTGTTTGTACTGTCTAAATCTGACTTTCTTTCATATGTAGCAGTAAGCTTGTAGTTAGTAAGATCTGAAGCACTCTCAACTACGAAATATTCCTTATCTGGCTCAACTTCAATAGTCTTCTTTGAGTCTACCATCTCATAAAGAGTAAAGCTTGCTACTTCATTTTCAGATGCATCCTTAACAGTAAACTTAATATTTTTCTTTTCTGCATCAGTAAGATTTGTATAATCTCCTGAAACCGCTTTAGATACTGCAATATAAGCTTTTCTTGAATAGTTATTTACTACTTTAAAGCTTACAGTCTCATCCTTAGCAAGTGTAGCGCCTTCATCAGGAACTGCTGTTCCGTCCTTCATTCCTACCTTTGAAGATACGAAAGTATATCCAGAAATCTTAAGTCCATCAGCTCCTGTTTCAGTAACCTTATAATTACCTGTAGGAACATTTGTCTCCTGATACTTCATATCACTATCGAAATCAAGCAGTGAGATTGTCTTTGTTTCGTAATCTGTAGGACCTGTAATAGTGAATTTTACTGACGCTTTTTCTTCATCTGTAAGACCACTAATATCAACTGTCTCATTTCCGTTGGCAAAAACCTTGGTGATTTCAAGTTTTCCACTGTCTCTTACATAATTATTATTAAATGCTACTTCTGCCTTTTCTTTATTAGCAAGTGTAACAGTAACTCCAGAAGCTGTGTATGTACCTGATGCATTATGGTCTGAATCGCTGGATTCAACCTTATAAGATTTTGAAATAGTAATGCCTTTAATATCATTTGCTACTTCCTTAACAGTATATTCTCCAGGAAGCACTTCAAATGTCTTTATACCAGATTCCATATCTTCATATGTAAAAGCTGCGTATAATTTACTCTCAGCATCATAAATTTCAAAAGCAACCTTATTCTTATCTGTTTCGTTTACAGTTCCTTCAAATGTCTTTGAAACAGCAAGCACTGCCATCTTCTTTTCATAAGCATTAGTTACTGTAGATTCTGTTGTAGAATTCTTTGTAACTTTAACTTTATTAAAGTCAGGCTCAATTTCTGATTCACCATCTTTATAACTTACTACATAATCAACAAATGTGTACTCTTTTGTATCTGTCAGCTGATTATCCTCAGTAATTGTATATTCCCCAACAGGAATATTTTCAAAAGTATAAGTAAAATCTGACGAAAAATCTTTTAATGTGATGATCTCATCAAATGAATCAGGTCCTTCGATTTCAAAAATAACCTTTGCCTTTTCAGCATCAGTTAATTTACTGATATCGATTGATGAATTATCATCAATATTTATAAACTTCTTTGTAATCTTAAGATTACCAGTATCTTTTACATAATCATTCTTAAATGCAACTGTAACTGATTCTTTATCATCAATTTCAACAGCAACACCTGCATCTGTATAAGAAGTCTTTGATACATCCTTTGTATTAACAGAAGAATCTACTGTGTAGGTTCTTGTTAATGTATAACCATCTACAGTTTCTGTTGTTTCCTTTACTGTATACTTTCCAGGATTAAGGTTAAAGCTCTTGCTTCCATTCTCCATTTCTGCATAAGTAAAGTCTGCTAACTTATCACCATTTTCAGCATAAATCTGGAAAGAAACCTTATCTTTTTCATCATCACTAATATCACCACTGAAAGTCTTTGTTACAATCAGTTCAGATTTCTTCTTCTCATCTGCAATTGTATAACCTGCAGATGTATAAGTTGATTCTTTTCCATCTTTATCGGTTATTGTTATGACACCATTATCTGCAACACTTATTGTCCATGGTGAACTTCCTGATACACGGTAACCTTCAGGAGCTTTTGTTTCTGCAAGCTCATATGTGGCACCATATAAAAGTCCATCAAACTGAAGCTGTCCTGTTGCTTCAAGAGTTGTCTTTACTACAGGAGTATCAAGAGTTGATCCTGTTAATGTAAATTCAGCTCCACCGATCCTTGCATCTAAATCTGCTGCATCGGTCTTAATAATTTTCACTGATGTTGTCTTTGTTTCATAGTCATTCTTAGCTTCATATTTTGCTATCTCGTTCTTAACAACATCTACAACTCCATCTTCTGGATTTGTTGTAAGTCCGACATATTTATAATTAGCAAGATTTAAATCATCAGTTTTTTCCTTAACAGTATACTTTCCAGGTTTTAATCCTGATACTGTAACCACTTCTCCAGGATATACAGAAATAATCTTTTCATCTGATGTCTTTGTTCCATCAGTATCATAATAGTTTTTATCTTTATCCTGTACAGTGAAAGAATAAGCCTTATCCTTATATGTATTTGTTCTGTCATTTCCATCAACATAAACAGACTTGCTGATTTCTAATGAACCTTTATCATTGCTTTCTACTACATTCTTAAACTTGATGTCATCAGCATTTACATAGCTTGCTGAATATTCTGAGTCTTTTCCATCTCTCTCATACTTTGTATAGGCAAGATCATGTGTAAACTCTCCATTATCCCGTCTCTTTACATGCATTGTAATAATGTAGTATGTATCATCAGGAGTTACTCCCTCAGGAACACTTGTCTGATCTTCGTATACCTTATAATAGTAGTATTCCTCATCGCTTGTCATGGTTACTTTGATAGGATCAAACTCTACGTTTCCTTCTGCATCATTCTGTTTTGATGCTGTATAACCACCCTCGATTACTTCAGCATTCGCCAAATCAACATCTACTTCATCTATATTAAATGAATATGTTCCAATTGGCGCTGCCTCTCCATTATCAAATACTACTGTTTTCTTTGCTTCTAATTCAAATTCAACAAAATCTTCGATTTCAAACTCTGCATTAGAATCTTTATATTTATTGATCTTAATGCTGTTTCCATCTTCATCAGTCACGTTAAGATACTTTTCCTTAAACTGTTCATCAGTTATCTTAAGCGAATCATCATTTCCGGAATCATTTGAAACTATAAAGTAATAATCTGTTTTATTAAGCGGATTAGGTGCTTCTGTTTCATGTAAGAGGTATAACTTTGCAAAGTCAAGTTCCTTAACACTTATACCTTCTTCAGCAATTGAAATTTCAGTATTAGCACCGTCAACGTTGGCCATATAAATATTGTTATCTCTATTAAATGTTACTCTATCGCCAATTAAAACTATGCCATCTTTCACACGGCATTCGTATAATTCAAACTTACAATCACTAAGAGAAACATACTTTTGTCCGTTAAACCATACTTTTGACAGTCTTACTGTTGCTCTTGCACTTGAACCACCTGAATCCTGAACGAAATCACCAGATTCAATACTTTTACTTACTCTGTCAATCTCCATTACATCTTCATGCTTATATAAATAGAAAGTATTTGCAACTCTATCTGTTGGCTGAATTATATTACCCGCAACATCAATAAGCGCTGAATATGTAATTGTAAGAGCTTTACCATCAGGTATATCAAACTTTAATACATTATCACCGTTCTGGTCTTTTTCAATCTTATAATCATACTGATTTTTTCCAGAACCAATTTCAAGTTCTCCGTTCTCATCAGATACTTTTATACTATTCTTTATGATTCTTAAGTTAGCTCCGGCTACATCCTTTGCATAAAGTCTTGAACCATCATCATTAAATTTAACCGCATCCGGATTAACTGTTACTGTATAAGTTAATTTTGCTCCCTGATGAACATACTGTTTATCAAGTACTTTATTTGCTGTTAAAAATACATCTTCAGTATCCTGACCTACAACCACACCATTATAAGAAACTTTAACTTCATTACTATAGTTATTTTCTTTTTCTTCAGAAAGAGTAAGTTCTCTTGCTTCCTCATCAGTCAGTTTTGCAAGATAATTTATTTTAAGGATTGGATTAAATTGTGAGCCATGATATGTGAAAGTACCAGTGGTGTAATCAAAAAGTTTCATCAACTCATCTGTCATGGTGTAAGTAAATGTTGTTTTACCTCCATCGGTTGACACTTCCAGATTACCTGTAAATTCTAAATATGGTATCTTATAATATTCATTTTGGAACATATCACAGGATAACACTGCAGAATCTGGAACATATTCAAGGTAGCCATTTTTTATCTCATCATAGAAAACGATCTTATCATTTGGATAAAGTGTTCTATTTTGCATATGTAAATTTTTTGCATATGCGCCAAGATCAAATGTAACAGTGTATTCTACTTCTCCACCTTTACCAACTGGTTCACCGAACTTTTCAGTTGTTTTAAGTACTCCTGATTCATCTGAGTCTTTATCTTCCTCAACAGTAAGTGTGTCCTTAAAAGTTGTTAATACCTGAACATCATTTTTAAAGGATCTTTTACTAAGTTTTGAATCATCTGTAACACGTGTATATACAACAAATGTATAATCCTTCTCAGGACTGAGATTATCTTTCTTTAATCTAAGTTTTAAACAACCATCATTTATATCAAAAGGATATTGAGTTTTGTCCGCTTCAGCAAGTGAAGTGTCAAAATATTTCTTACCTTCATCTGTAAAATAACCTGTATTACTTGACTGTCCTCTGTTGAAACCTGAATCTGAATAAAGAAGTGTTCCATCTTCAAATTCAACCCTTCTTGCCAGGTAATGATGCTGCCATGTTTGAGGATCATCAATAAGATCTATGTAACTTAAATCATTCCAGTCTTCTTCAGAAGGAGTTGTTACAGTTATCTCCCACTTTAAAAGTCTATATTTAGTTGAAACCTGTTTAAACTTATTATATTCCTCAAATGTTTTTTGAACTGTCGCCTTAGATGTATGAATTGACTCTCCTGTCCCAGGATTAACTTCTACAACCGGCGCTATATATCTTGTAACTTCTTCGCCATTCTGATCTCTAAATACAACATTAAGCTCATTCTTTATAAGAGCTGCTTTTATATTTTTTTCTTCAAGAAGAAGTTCACTTACATCAGTAGAGTAACTATATTCATATCTAATAGGATTGTCAGAAACCTTGTTCCAGTTTGCAATATTTTTTATATCTGAAGGAGCAGCCCCAATATTTCCATCTGTGGCTGTATTTGGTGTTATAGTATGAGAAATCTCATCTTCTATTGTTTTAACACTAATTCCTGAGTCCTTCGGAATTTCTATATAACATGTCCAGTTAATTTTACCATCTTCATACTTTCCTTCTTTTCCAATACCAGGAGAAGCATTTGAATAAATAACAGGACTTGATTCTGGAGAAACCTTAGTACCATGATTTGTTATACCATGTACTATAGCCTTGTTAGTACGACTTCCATCTGAATCATAATACTTATCTGAGCCATTTAAGAAATCAGGTTTAACTTCCCTTGAATAGGTAATGATAAGTTCTTCATCTGTTCTTATGGCTGTATTTAAATCAGCTAATGTTGCGCCCTCTATCTTTGATACACTTCCATAGGCAGTTTTTAAAGATATCTGAAGATTATAAAAATCATCTCCTATAGTGGTACCTGCTTTATCCTCAATAGAGTCAATAAATGCATATCCTTTATTTGTTTTTACATTTATCTGATAATCAACAAAATATTTTCCTGTTTTTTTATCATAATAAACGTCATTGCCATCTTTCTGGATTATTTCTTTAGAAACAGAAACTTTATTATCATCAAGATTAACGGGAACTGCTGTTTTTTCTCCAGCAACAATTACGTCAATCATTCCTTCACCTGTTTCTGCATCTTCTACGCCAGAGAAATCAAGTTTTCCTTCCCAAGTTACCCAGATAGACTTACCTGTTCCTTTAAGGAATACATAACCGTTACCCTGCTCTGTTGCAGAGTCAGCGCCTTTATCATTAATATTTACAGTTAATTTTCCATCGCTGGTAAGAGACCAATCACCCATATCTCTGTTTGAATTACCTGTATCAGGAAGGTAATCTGAACCAGTCTCTTTTAATCTTCCGCCAGAAGTATTTACCTCTGTAGAGAATGTAAGATAGTTACCATTTTCATCCTTTTCAATTGTATCCATCTCACCAATTAAAAATTCAAACATTATGGTAACATTATCATTTTCATTAACTCTGTTACCCGTTGGAATACCTTTTTCTACAATTAATTCTCCGGTAGTAACATCTTTTAAGGTAATAGTTGTAAACCTTACAAGTTTTCCGGAGCTGGCATTACCAACATCTTCAGTTTGGGCATTTACCCATCCCAATCCATTACCCCCGCCTCCTGCAGGAACAATGATAGTAAAACACATTAAAAGAGCCATAAGTATGGCAATAATGCGCCTACCCGTAAGTTCGAAACGCTTTTTGGTCTTCATAGTTTCTCCTCTTTCCCATTAGTTTATTGTCTATAAGATAAAATCCGGTTTTCATATTATTTTCCGGACACAAAGCAGAGTTACCCTATACTAAAACAGATTACATTATATAGTAGATTACATATGTAATCAACATAAAACTCTTTAGAATATATACATTTTCAACCAATTTTCCATAGCAGTTTCCTATATTTTGCCATATTGCATTGCACTAATATCAGGTATTATACTAATCTGATATTATTTGTTTATGCATTTTTAGAGTGTTCAATAATACCAGATAGGAGTGCACTTATGTTAACCTATAATTTTAAAGATAAAAAAAAGCCTTTATATCTGCAAGCTTACGAGTTTATCAAAAGTGATATTTTGTCAGGAAACTTAAAGTCAAACGAGAAACTTCCCTCAAAAAGAGCTTTTGCCGAAAATAATGGTGTCAGTATAATAACTATTCAAAATGCTTACGACCTGCTGCTTTCTGAAGGTTTTGTTTATTCTAAACCGAGAAGTGGTTATTATGTATCAAAGATTCAAAGTTTAAAGCCTACCGAAAAACATTCTGGCATAAAACACCCAGTTGATCTTCCTGCAAAAGAAGATATTGATATTGACTTATCCAGCAATATAATTAACCCTTACAGCTTTCCATTCTCTATATGGGCAAAACTTTCCAGACAGATAATCTCTAACTTAGAACGTGAACTGATGGAAGTATGCCCTGGAAATGGTACCTACGAGCTTAGAAGTGCCATTTCCAGTCATCTTTCTTCTTTTCGTGGCATGTCTGTCTCTCCTGATCAGATTGTAATAGGAGCCGGAACAGAGTATTTATATAGTCTTATTCTGCAACTATTAGGTTTTGACAAACTATACTCTACAGAGAATCCCGGATATGATAAGCTTTCAAAAATCTATTCTCAATACCATACCAAATGTAAATATCTGGATATGGACGATAACGGAATCTCAATTAACGCCTTAAACCATTCCAAAGCTTCTGTAGTCCACATTTGCCCTAATCATCATTTTCCCACAGGAATAACCATGCCTGCCAGCAGACGCTACGAAATACTTGAATGGGCTTCCCGTTCCAATGACCGTTTTATAATCGAGGATGATTACGACAGTGAATTCAGGACTAATGGAAAACCTATTCCAACGCTATTTTCCATGGATCAAAGAGAAAAAGTAGTCTACATAAATACTTTTTCAAAATCTCTTTCACCTACCATTAGAATAAGTTACATGGTACTTCCCTTAAGTCTTGCCAGCCAATATTATAAAAAGCTTTCTTTTTATTCCTGTACGGTATCTAATTTTGAGCAGTATACTTTAGCAGCCTTTATAAAACAGGGATATTTTGAAAAACATATTAACCGTATGAGGTTATATTACTCAAAACAAAGAGAAGAATTAAAAGAAATCCTTATTAACAGTTCACTACAGGGACATTTTAATATAATAGATAATGAATCAGGGCTTCATTTCCTGATAAAACTTGATACCTCCCTTTCAGATAAAACTGTTTATAACAGACTCCTAAAAAATAAAATAAAGATCGCCCCTTTATCTCAGTATTTTCAAACAGAAGATAAATCCAGCGATCATTATTTTATAATCAATTATTCAAATTTAGATATGAAAAAAATGCCAGAAGTATGCGAAACCATCGCCTCTTTATTATTTCCATCCCATGAAGATTAGTAACCTAATTCTTCACCTACAAGAATAACTTTTATTCTATCCGGTACCCGGGAAGCTCTTGTTATAACTTCTTCACAGCATATTGTATTTGTTAAACAATTGCCGCATCTTCCCGTGGTGCTGCATGGAGTATCACAATTTAAACGAACTGTATTGGCAGGTGAGGAAAAGTTCTTTATTCTCGCTATTCCTGATGGAATATCACTTACAACCTTATTCATACCTGCCACAATTATTACCTGTTTTGGACCATATATAAGATAGCATACTCTGTTTCCTCTGCCATCTATATTGATGAGTTCACCATCAAGAGTAATAGCATTAGTACTCATAAGAAATGTATCTGCATTTATTGTAAGACTGTTCAGTTCTTCAATTTCTTCCTCTGTTTTATAGTTCTCTCTCTTTATTAGTTTATGTCCAGCATTTTCAAGTTTTGCTTTTATTTCTGAATTATCTATTGTCATGGAACCGCCATAGGCTATTTTCTTTTCTCCTTCACCCACAAGTGAAAGCACTAATTTCTCTGCCTCTTTAAGATTCTCACAATAATACCCTTTCATCTTTCTTTGCTCTAATTTTTTTATTATTGTTTCTGCCTGATTTTTATAAAATAACTTTTTATTCTTATCCATAATGCTCCACCTTTCATGTGTTTTTAAACTATCCTGTTTCTCTCATTACCTTTGATATATTCTCTTATATTTTCGGTAATCTCTTCAATAAGTCTTTTTCTTGCTTCGTAACTTCCCCAGGCCTGATGAGGTGTGAGAAGCAGCTTGTCCCTATCTTTTATCTTAAGCAGCACACTTGTCTTACTAAGTGGTTCTTTCGAGTAGACATCAATTCCTGCTGCCATGATATCTCCAGCATTTAAAGCATTTACTAAATCTTCTTCCACAACAATAGGTCCTCTGCCAACATTTATAAGTATTGCAGATTTTTTCATCTTTTTAAATGCTGCGCTGTCAATAAGTCCCCTGGTCTTTTCATTAAGTGGTGCATGAATAGATACTACATCAGATCTTTCCAGCAGTTCATCTAAACCTGTCATCTCATATTCAACATCCTGCTTATTTCCACTTACAGAGTGATAGATCACCTTCATTCCAAAGGCTTTTGCGATTTCTGCTACCCTTCTGCCTATATTTCCAAGTCCAATTATACCGATGGTCTTTTCTGACAGATCATGAAATACATTGCTTATATTGCAGAAGGATTTTTGCTTTGAATATTCTCCTGAATTAACAAAATCCGAATAATACTCAAGTTTATTATTAAGTGAAAGCAGTAATGCAAAGGTATGCTGTGCCACTGCTTCTGTTGAATATCCGCTTACATTAGAAACTGCAATCCCCTTCTTCATGCAGTAATCTATATCAATATTGTTATATCCCGTAGCAGCTTCTGCGATAAGTTTTAGATTGCCCGCACCACCAAGTGAGGTCTCATTAAGTATGCATTTATTGGCACAGACTATATCTGCGTCCTCTATTCTCTCTGCTATTATTTCATTGGGAGTTGAATTATAAAGGATCACTTCACCAAATTCTTTTAAAGGATCCCATTTTACATCAGTTCCTACTGAATCCGCTTCAAGTACTACTATCTTCATTCAAAAACCTCTTTATTATACTTATATTTAAGTCTTAATATCCTCCTTACAGACTGGTCTATCCTTTCCTCAGAAATCTCACCAGCATAAACCGCCCCCAGTACTGTATTATATGCCTCACCACATACCTGGGATTCAAGGATAAAATCGCATCCGGCATCTACGGCAAGGCGCGCCGCCTCACCCTGTCCGTAATAATCAGTTATTGCTTTCATATCCATTGCGTCAGTTATCACAACACCATCATATCCCAATTCATTTCTAAGTATATCTGTTACAACAATTTTAGAAAGTGATGCCGGAGTCTGGTCTCCTGTAACCTTAGGAACACAGATATGAGCAACCATTATCATATCTACATCATTTTCAATAGCTCTATAATATGGCACAAATTCATTTTCCTTTAATTCATCTAAAGTACGGTTAGAAACAGCAATCCCCTTATGAGAATCTGTCTCTGTATCTCCATGCCCCGGGAAGTGCTTGATACATGATGCAACCCCTTCATCATTAAGACCTTTTCTAAAAGCTTCTACCATATCAGAAACTTCCTTTGGATCAGAACCAAAAGCCCTGTCACCTATTATAGGATTCTTTGGATTGCTATTTATATCTGCAACTGGAGCAAAATCCAGGTTTATATTATATTCTTTAAGATAATCTGCGATATAAACCGCTGCATCATAGGAATTATGAAGATCCCCGGAATTTCCTATATTCTTCATATCTCCAACGTTTTTTATATCATCAAAGCCCTCTTTTGAAGAAATCCTTGTGATACTTCCCCCTTCTTCGTCTATTCCGATAAATAGTGGGATATTTTTTAAAGTCCCCTCCGCCATAAGGTCCGCATTCAGTTTCTTTAACTGATCTTCACTGGATATATTTTTTCCAAATATTATCACTCCTCCAACCGGAAAATCATGGAGTTTTTCTTTGAATTTATCATCAACATTAAGGGTTCCCTTTACCCCTGATATTCCATCAACACCCACGAAAAACATCTGTGCTACTTTTTCTTCCAAAGTCATATGCCTTAAGGTTTCTTCAATCTTAAGATTCATCACACCTTCACTATCCAGCAGGATCACTCCCTTGGTAAACGCTTTGGTATTAAAATGATATATATGATCATTAGTCTTTATCTCACCTGTTGCCCCTTCCTCTTTTATCATATCTGTTGCCAGTTCACTAATGATCGCCGAATCCTCTTCTAAACTATTTACCTTTATAACTATTTCACCTTTTCTATCATTTTCTTTTATATCATGTCTTAGTGAAATATATATTACAAGTACCATGGCAAGACTTGATAATACTATTACAAATGTTGCCACTTTAAACATCAGTCCTTTATATTTCCCCATTTTACTTTTTCTCCTTCATCTATAGGCAAAGTCAATGTAACTCTCTGCCATTATAACCGAAATAAGGCACTTTCTAAACATTTTTTTAGAAAGTGCCTTAAATTAATTACATTGTATAGATGACACAATTTTCATCCTTAAGAATATCAGCAGGAATATATCCCTCTTTCATCTCTTCACCATTAACCTTAAGAGATGTAAAGCCTGATTCCTTCTTGTCAGGATTAAGAACTGTGATATTTAACTTCTTTCCTCTGAATATCTTATTCATAGTAAAGCTTTCCCATTCAGATGAGATACTTGGAGCAAGGCGAAGACCGTAAAGATCAGGTCTGAGTCCAAGGATACCCTCAACTGAACCAACCATTACTGTTGAAGCTGTTCCTGTAAGCCAGTGTACATGGCTTCTGCCAAAGTGGATACTCTTAGGTCCTTCTGTAAACTGTCCATAGCAATATGGTTCAAGTCTTCTTATCTCCGCTTTATCATTCTGTGATGCAGGACAGTTTTCATGATAATACTGATATGCTCTGTTTCCATGTCCCATAAGAGCTTCTGCAAGAATAAGCCATCCTTGAGTCTGAGAGAAAATGCCGGCATTTTCCTTTGTTCCCTGATTATAGATAACTCCAAGAGCGCCTTCAAATGCATGACTATGATATGGAGGATCCATAAGCGCTGCACCAAAATCTGAATTAAGTCTGCTATTTACATTTTCCATTGCAGCCTCAGCCTGTTCCTTTGTTGCAAGACCACTTATAACAGACCAGCTCTGAGGATTGAGCCACATATTAGCTTCTGGAGCTGTTCTTTCTCCGATTACTTCACCAGCTTCTGTATATCCTCTTGTAAATCTGTCTTCATTCCAACAGCATTTATTGATAATCTCTTTTAATTCTTCTTTCTTCTTAGATGCGAAAGCTTTATATTCCTCATCCTTCTTATAATCAGCAATCTCAACCATCATATTAAGAGCATAATAGAACTGTAATGCTACGAAAGTTGATTCACCATTCTTACCAAGTCTGAGACAGTCGTTCCAGTCAGCATAAAGTCCTGCAGGCATATCATGAGGTCCAAGATGGTCAAATGAGAACTGGATTGCTCTCTTTAAATGATCATAAACTGTTCCATGATCCTTATTTGCATAGAGGATATCTTCATCAAAGAAAGCTAAATCCCCTGACTCTGCAATATATTTATAAATTGTTGGGAAAAGCCATAAAGCATCATCTGCTCTATATGCAGGATGACCTGTTGATCTTACATACGATTCATCATCAGGTGTATCCTCATGTCCCGGATTATGTGTGAATTTAACCAAAGGAAGTCCACCACCGTTATCAACCTGGGCTGAGAGCATGAAGCGGATCTTCTCTTTAGCCATTTCTGGCTTTAAGTGGATAATACCCTGAATATCCTGAACTGTATCACGGTATCCATATCCATTTCTAAGTCCACAATATACAAATGATGCAGCTCTTGACCAGATAAATGTCATAAAGCAGTTATAAGCATTCCATGTATTGATCATTACATTGAAATCCTCATCAGGTGTATTTACCTGAAGTCCTTTTAATCTGTCTTCCCACTGACCTTTAAGTTCTTCAATCTCTTTATCACAAACAGCCTTTACATCATCATATCCAGAAAGGATAACAGCAGCTTCTTTTGAATAATGCATTCCCAGTAAAAATGCTACTGTCTTTGATTCGCCTGGTTTAAGAATGATCTTAGTAGAAAGTGCCCCACAGTTATACTCATTAAAGCCTTCCACATTTTTAAGATCACCTTCAGCAACACCTATAGGATTACCATATCTTCTTCCACATCCAAGGAATGTATCTCTGTCTCCTGTGTAAGAATCAACCTTTGAACCTACAAGTCCGAAAAATCTCTTAGTAACAACCTTTTTATCAATTTCTTCATCCTGTGAATCAAGATTTCCATGAAGTATATGCATGATGCGATTATCTTCAAATTTTGTTCTGGTAATGAATCTTGAATACTGAAGATTAACCTGATCCTGCTCATAATTATCATGATTTGTAAATTCAGCATATCCTGTAAGAGTAAGGTCCCTTTCAATATCTGAATCATTTGTTACAGTAAGTTCCCATACTTCATATGTCTTATCCTTAGGAACATAGTAAGAAGCTTCTGCCTTTATATTCTTATATTCAGTTTCAAAAATTGAATATCCAAGTCCATGACGTGTCTTGGTTTTAAACTGATCTAGTTCTTTACAGACTGGTTTCCATGATACTGACCAGTAATCCTTATCATTATTATCACGGATATAAAGATATCTTCCCGGCTCATCAAGTCCGTTAAATACATATCTAAGTATTCTTCCGTCAGCTCCAGACTTTCTAAAGCTGTAACCACCTGCATTTCCTGAAATAAGCGCTCCATATTCAGGAGATCCAAGATAATTTGCCCAAGGAGCAGGTGTATCAGGTCTAGTGATCACATATTCCCTGTTCTTTGCATCAAAAAAACCATAATTCATGTTGTTATTCCCTTCCTTTTTAATTTCTTATAAATTTGTGTGTTGTGTGTAGTGTGTTGTGTGTTGTGTGTTGTGTGTTTTTTATTTTATCCTATTATGCAATATATGTGAAGCTTTAATCCCATAATCATGTTAGAACTCTTTATTTTAAAACTGATTCTTTTAAACACTTCATTTAAGGATCACTTCAATAATATTCACATCTTCATCGCTTAATTTACTTAATGTGTTTTTATCAATCTCATTTTTCTGGAATAATTCATCACAGATCTTTATAGCATTTACAGAGTATTCTCCTGCATCCAAAAGGCCGTCATTTATATACCTGATCTCTATCTTCTTTCCAGCAAATGTTAAACGGATCACCGCTTTTCCTTCATCACTAAACTGTTCTCTTACAAGTTTTGGATCAATGAGAAGATTTCCGAAACTACCTCTTACTCCGAATACCTCTGTTACCATTGTCATAAGATACCAGCTGGCAGCTCCTGTAAGATAATGATACATTCCTCTTCCATCAGCCCTGAAATATTCCGGAATACCTGGATAAATAACAGATGTTTCAAAATCCATGGCCGTATCAGAAAGGGACTTAAGTACCTTAAATCCTTCATGACTAAATCCCTGACTGTAAAGAGCCGCTGCATACATTACAGCCATATGAGAGAATACTGCGCCATTTTCCTTATCTCCATAACTAAAGCCAAACATTCTTCCTAAGTCAGTTTTTACTTCCTTAAAATCAGTATTAAGTCTATAACCACCGATCTCTTTCTTATAGAGATATTTATCTGCCGCATTACATATTGCCTTAATCCGTTTCTTTTCAAGATAACCGCTCATAATAGTAAAAACCTGTCCCGTAAGCATCATACGTGCCTCTTCTATATCAGTTCCTACTCTCTCAACTTTATTCTTACTATTATCATAATAACTGTTGAACCAGCCTAGATCCTCCGATTCCATAAGCCATTCATTTTTGATTATATCTTCCATAAGGCTTTCTCTCATGGATGATAAAACCTTAGCCAGGTGTAATACATCAACTTCCACCTGCTCACCAGAAATATCATGCTTTACCAAAAGAAGGTATTCTCTTAATATTTTTTTCTTTTCTTCCACAGAAAGTTTTATATCATAGCAATCTATAACATCTGCCAGTTCTTTAAATAATTTAACGCTTTTTATTCCTGAATCAGAGAGCTTCTTTAAGAGCTTTGAAAGTTCTCCCATATTTCCTGCGAAAGCCGCGGTAAATGCGACACTTTCACCATTTTTATCAGCCATATCAAGAGCATCATTCCAGTCAGCTCCGCGGAGTCTGAGCATTCCATGTTCTCCCACCTCAAAGAATGAAATAACATGCTGTACAAGAATATGTTCAAGCACGGTTCCCTGATATAATACACCGCTCTTATCTAAAAGATTTAATCCCTGATCTATATTCCAGAATTCATCAACACCTTCAGCCCTGAGAGCAGCTGCATCTTTAAAATATGGCGCCATTTCCCACAGAATATCACTATCACCAGTCTGGTTTATATAGAA
>DFFQ01000171.1 GCA_002371025.1 Lachnospiraceae bacterium UBA3772
CTATGGCTACAAGAGCTATTGATAAAGGGAGGGATGCCTATAGAGCAGGTGCAGAAGGTTTTGGGACACTCGCAGATAGATACAACTATGCAATATGCAGTGGTTAATCAGAACAATGTGAAGAATTCACATAGAAAGTGTATTGACTGAAATGGAGGTATTATGAATACAAGATTTGTTTACTGTGATGAAACTGGAGATGACGGAAAGAATACGTTGTCCAGTGACATATTCGTATTAACAAGCATGTATATGCCATCTGAAGCATGGAATGAGAATTATAAAAGAATAAAGAATCTTCGGAAAGATTGGAAAGTTAAATATGGACTTCATGTAACGGAGGAGATGCATACAAAACAGTTTTTAACAGATAAAGAACCGTTTCGCAATTACGGTTGGACTATAGAACAAAAACAAGAAATGCTTAAAGATTTTACTTTGTTAATTGCATCCTTGGATATTAAGATTATTAATACGATTATTGATAAGACAAAAATTTCTACAGATGAGTATAATGTGTTAGAAAATGCACTGACATATAGCGTGCAAAGAATAGAAAACGATAGTGCAGGTAATTGGAATTATATTATTATATCGGATAAGGGGAGAATTAGCCCGATGCGAAAGACTGCCAGAGCAATAAGAGCATATAATCCTATACATTCGCAGTTTGGAGGAATGATAAATAAACCTATAAAATATTTACTAGAAGATGTTTTAGAAAAAGATTCAAAAGAGTCGTATTACATTCAGATATGTGATTTTGTATCATATTTTGTACATTTGTTTTATGCAGTTAAGTATTTAAAGAAAGAAAAACCTAAAAGGGTGAGCAGGTTAATTGATGATATATTTGTTGGGCGTGTAATGGCTACGTTAAAAGATGCGGGAGTACTCAATCTAAAGGCAAATAGTTCTAATGAATACGGATTAGTTATATATCCAAAATGAAAAACACCACCTACGACACATTCGTGCTTTCAGTGGTTCATATATATTATCCTATAAGTCGTGGTTTTCGTCAAGAAAATAATGATTGTTTTCAAATTGGGATTTGTTGAAGTGATGAGAGAAAATGATCAAGTTATTATGCGTAGGATGCTGTAATAACTTTATATTTTCACAGATTATTAGTATAATAGAATCAGTTTATTTATTGTAGCTATTGGGGAGGGAAAGTATTATATGGAAATAAAAGATATCAGGGGAATCTATACATCAGTTCTTAAAAATGTTCAGAAAGTTATAGTGGGTAAAGAAGAAGTATTTACCCTTCTTTTTACTACGATCCTTTCAGGGGGACATATCCTTCTTGAAGATAATCCCGGCACAGGAAAGACAACTCTTGCAAAATGCATAGCGCAGTCTGTGGATGGAACATTTAAGAGAGTTCAGTTTACTCCGGATCTTATGCCACAGGATATCACAGGGCTTAATATCTATAATCAAAAGGATGGGGACTTCCATCTTATGAAGGGACCTGTATTTACTAATATTTTCCTTGCAGATGAAATAAATAGAGCAACACCTCGTACCCAGTCGGCGCTTCTTGAAGCTATGGAAGAAAAAACTGTAACTATTGATGGTGAGACTATGAAGGTTCCAGAGCCATTTCTTGTAATAGCGACAGAAAATCCTATTGAAACTTCTGGTACTTATCCATTGCCTGAGGCACAGCTGGATAGATTTATGATGAAACTTACTATGGGAAGTCTTGATCATGATCAGGAAACAGGAATCCTTGCCAGATTTATGAAGGACGATCCTTTAAAAGAACTGGGCAAATGTTGCACAGTGGAAGATATCCTTAAAGCAAGGGAAACAGTTAAAGATGTTAAGGTAAAAAAAGAAGTAATGGATTACATTGTAGATATTTCTGAAGCCACAAGACATTCTTCAAAAATAATAGTAGGAGTAAGCCCTCGTGCATCCCTTCTTCTTATGAGAGCTGCCATGAGCTTTGCTGCTATTTCCGGTAGAAATTATGTTACGCCGGATGATGTTAAATATCTGGCACCACATGTATTTGCTCATAGGATACTTACTGCTTCCGGACTGGGAAGAATGGATGAAACAAGAAAGATAATAAGTGATCTTACTAAGACGATTACCGCACCGGTAGAAGACTGGAGCGATAAGAAGAATAAAGAGTAGTTTTTTGGGAGCTGCCTATGAAACTTATACTTATCACAGTAATACTTATAGCTGTATATATCATACAGCGTGAGATCTATAATACATACTGGAATAGACGACTTACTACATCTCTTAAATTTAGTAAGGAGTATTTAGAGTGCGGTGAAAAAGGCAAGCTGGTAGAGACAATCACCAATGATAAATTTCTTCCCCTTCCGGTTTTTCAGTTTAAATTCTCGGTGGACAGAGCCCTTAAATTCGATGATATGGAAAATTCAAATGTTACAGATAATTACCATCGAAATGACATTTTCTCCATATTGGGTCATCAGAGGATTACAAGAAAGCTGGATTTTACGGCCACTGAAAGAGGTATTTATAAAGTTGAAGGGGCTACACTTCTGGTAAAGGATTTCTTCCTTTCAAGTCAGTTTGCTGAAGCAGTTTCAGTAGATTCAAGAGTATTTGTATTTCCAAGAAAGATAGACGTTTCAAAAGTTGATAATGTATTCCGCGGTATTTTAGGTGAGATTAATTCCAAGAGAAGTCTTATTGAGGACAGGCTTACATATCGTGGAATGAGAGATTACAGAACCACGGATTCATTTAGGACCATAAATTGGAAGCAGAGCGCCAAAGCCTGTCAGTTAAAGGTTAATGTTTATGATTATACCATGGACGCCCAGGTTAAGATCATGCTTAATCTTGATACAGATTCCATGATAAGAACCAATACGCTGATTGAGGAATCCATAAGTATCGTAAGTTCCGCCTGCCGCAAATTCCTTAGAGCAAAGATCAGTGTGGATGTTGTTTCCAACGGACTTGATATAAATAAAGAGGTTATAACTCTGCCCGGAAATGGAGCTGAGAGTTCTCACGGTATCACCATTGATAAGTATCTTGCATCTATTGCCAACTCCAGTGGAAATAAGGAATTTCTTAAGATGCTGGATAAGGAGATAATGAAGGCGGAGGACAGGATCCTTTATCTTATTATTTCTCCATATCATAAGAAGGATCTTCTTAGTAAGATTGATGAGATGAATAAGAACGGATTATATGTCTCAATGATTGTTCCTTATTATGATCAGATTGGATATACACCGGAAAGAGAGTGTATCCATGGATGGGAGGTGAGTCTCACCGATGCATCTTGATCTTTTACGTAAAGGCCTTAGATGGCTTTATATTGTTCTTATCACTGTCCAGATCCTTTATTTTATCTGTGAATATTTTCCCGTTAATCCACTTGGATGGATACATGTGGTGGTGATAGGAATCATTTATCTATATAATTTTATATTTAGAGAAAAGATAAATAAGGTATGGCAGGCCATGCTTTATGAGCTTCTTATAATGGTACTTATGATATTTGTTCCCGGTGACATTTTTATAAAATGTGCTTTAGCTGCGGTAGGGGCATTTGCATTTGTAGGTACTGCCAGATTTATAGTTAAAGGAGGAAAGATATATCCGGCTTCAGATATGCCTTGGGTAGCTTTTATAGTAGCATTTTTTACTTACGGATTTGCTGCTTATTCAAAAAAACAGGATGTAATGACTATGTCCATCAGTTTTGCAATAGTATTATTTATGATCTTTCTTCTGGCGGATTACACTGACGGGCTGGTGGGATATATAAGAGCTACAAGGGATGTAAGAGGAATTCCTATCAAGAGGATAATGAGGACAAATTCCCTTATCATTATCTGCATAATGGTTGTGAGCCTTTTACTTCTGGTGTTAGGGGATGCTCTTGGAATAAGCAGGTGGATGTTAAAACTTTGGCATGTGATAGTAAATGTATTAAAGAAGATAATCCTTATTGTTGTCACGGTATTCAGATTTATTGCCAGTCTCCTTGGAGGTGGAAGTGCAGAAAGTGCAGCTGAAAATTACAATTATCAGATGCAGCAGCTGAATCTTCCGGTTGATGGAGAGACAGATCTTTCGATTATATTAAATGCCATATTCAGAGTGGTATTTATTATCGGAATGGTAGTTCTTGTTATATTTATCTTTGCCTGGATAATCAGATTTATCCTGAAAAGACATGAACTTACCGATAAGATAGAAGACGTAAATGAATTAAATAAACTGGATAAAAAAGAAAGAACTAAAGGAAATCTGTTTAAACAAATGGCGGAATATCTTTCAATGGAAGAGAGAGCCAGAAGGATATATAAAAAGAGGATACTTAAGTATGAGAAAGAGTTTTATCCAAGTAAGAGTTCTACATCAGGAGATATAAAAAATGGCATAGAGGCGGCAGCTGGGGAGGAACTCCCGGAGCTTACCGAACTCTATAATGCTATAAGATATGGAAATGTGAAAGTTGACGCAGCTTATCTTAAAAAGATGAAGAACGCGGATGCCTATAAGTAAGGAAGTCCTTGATCATTTTTTTATTCTTGTTGGATTTTTTATATGCAAATCCTACGTTTCGCTGAGGTACTTCTTCATTTAAAGGAAGGACGATGACGGAACCGCTATCAATTGCGTCTTCGGCAAATTCCTTAACAATGGCGGATATTCCAAGACCAATGTGGGCGAAATCAAGGAGAAGATCCATATCATTAATATCAAGGATCTTCTTTGGGCTGATATTGTTCTGATAGAAATATTTTTCAATATGGTTTCTTGTAACATTTCCCTTTTCGAGCAACATGACATTTCCTCTTTCCAATAATTCGTGAGGGGGAAGGGCGTTAGATGGGAAAAGATTATAAAATGTGTTTTTTAAGGAGGTTTTATCATGGCTGTTGGAAGTACTGTTGCTGCGATTCTTGCTCTTATTCTCGCTCTCATCCTTGGCAAGCTGCTTTTCATTAGGTGAATTGTAAGTTGCAGCTCTGGATGAAGAAGATGGAGGATTGGTAGGTACAATTTTAGGAGAAGAAGACTGAGTCATCATAGTTATATTTCCGGAAAATAACCAGCTGGAATTATTTAGGTTTTCAGGCTTTGTTTCACGTAAGATAAGGTTATCCAGATAAGTCTTACTGGCAACAAATACATCATGGATCTTCTTTATAGGAATAAATTCAATATCCGATGGAAGATCGGTTTCACATATTAACCCTATATCAACGGCATTATCCTGCAGGAGACGCACGGTATTAATAGTAGCGTGGCAGTCGATGGATAGCTTGATATGAGGGTTATTTATTATGTAATTTTTTAAATGATCCATTAAAAGATGGCGGCACAATGCATTGCTTACACCAATCTTTAATTCGCCTACTCCGAGACTTAGATCTCTCTGGAGTTTATCTTCTGCGTCATTTATCTTTTCAAAGGCAGCTGCTAATGATTCATAAAGCAGCTCGCCTTCTTCAGTTAGTTTTACACCTCTTGAAGAACGGTTGAAGAGAGTGCAGTTTAATTCTTTTTCTAAAAGGGAAATGGATTTGCTCACGGCAGGCTGACTTATAAAGAGTCTGTCTGCGGCACGGCTGATATTTCCTTCTTTTGCTGTAGCAAAAAATATCCTGTAAAAATTCAGATTATCTATCATAATTATTCTCCATAACTTAAAGTTATATAAAAGATTACTAATATATATTGTAATTATATTCCTGCTGGTGTTAGAATACAAATTAAAATTACTTTAATTGTAATTTTTTCACCAAAATTTTTGGCGTTGAAATTTCTGATATGAAATAATATTTTTTGACAAAGAGAATTTTTGGCGGGACAGAATAATAGATTTACTTTATAGGAGGAAACTGATATGGGTATGACCATGACACAAAAGATTTTAGCTGATCACGCAGGACTTGAAGCGGTTGCAGCTGGAGATCTTATCGAGGCTAGCCTTGATCTTGTTCTTGGAAATGATGTTACAACACCAGTTGCTATTAATGAGTTAGATAAGTTTACAAAGAAAGATGTATTCGATAACACAAAGATAGCACTAGTTATGGATCATTTTACACCAAACAAGGATATCAAGAGTGCCGAGCATGTTAAGCAGGTCCGTGAATTTGCTATGAAGAACAATATCGTGAATTACTTTGATGTTGGACAGATGGGTATTGAGCATGCACTTCTACCTGAAAAAGGTCTTATCGTAGCAGGTAATACTTGTATCGGTGCCGATTCACATACATGTACTTATGGCGCTCTTGGTGCATTTTCAACGGGAGTAGGTTCAACAGATATGGCTGCTGGAATGGTGACAGGTAAAGCCTGGTTCAAGGTTCCATCGGCTATTAAGTTTAATATAGTAGGAAAGAAGTCAGAGTGGGTTTCTGGTAAGGATCTTATCCTTCACATCATCGGTATGATCGGTGTTGATG
>DFFQ01000107.1 GCA_002371025.1 Lachnospiraceae bacterium UBA3772
TTCCTTCTGCAACTACATTTCCTTCAATCTTCTTCATAATATTTATTCTCCTTTTTTACTTTTCATCAAGATTATCAAGTATATGTCCCATCTTATCCTTCTTTGTCTGAAGGTAGAAAAGATCATAAACTGATGGTGCTATCTCAAGAGGAACTCTTTCAACAATATCCAAGTTATATCCCTGAAGTCCGTAAACTTTAAGTGGATTATTAGTCATTAATCTCATCTTTCTTACACCAAGGTCCACAAGGATCTGCGTTCCTATAGTATAATCGCGGGCATCCTCCGGAAATCCCAGCTTAAGATTTGCTTCTACTGTATCATATCCTTCATCCTGAAGAGCATAAGCTTTAATCTTATTAATAAGTCCGATACCTCTTCCTTCCTGTCTCATATAAAGAAGTACTCCTCTTCCTTCAGAAGCTATCTTCTTCATAGCAGCATCAAACTGCTGACCACAGTCACATTTAAGTGATCCAAAAGCATCACCTGTAAGACATTCTGAATGAACTCTTACAAGAACAGGATTTCCATCAGCAATATCACCCATAGTAAGTGCTACATGATGCTCTCCATTTAATTTATTTACATATCCATGAATTATAAAATTACCATACTTTGTAGGAAGTTTTGCTTTAGATACTTCTTCTACAAATACTTCATGTTCCTTACGATACTGAACTAATTTTTCAATGGTACTTATCTTAAGATTATGCTCTTTTGCAAATCCAACAAGATCTTCCATACGAGCCATGGTTCCATCGTCTTTCATTATCTCACAACAAAGTCCAACAGGTTTTAATCCGGCAAGTCTGCAAAGGTCTACAGTAGCTTCTGTATGTCCATTTCTTTCTATTACTCCACCTGCTTTACTAAGAAGCGGGAACATATGTCCTGGACGTCTGAAATCTTCCGGCTTTGCCTTTCCTTCTGCAAATACTCTTGCTGTATATCCTCTCTCTTCAGCTGAAATACCAGTAGTAGTATTTACATGGTCGATAGAAACTGAAAAAGCTGTGCAATGATTATCTGTATTGGTAATGCACATCTGAGGAAGGTTATAGAGATCTGAATAACTTTCATCCATTGGCATGCAGATAAGTCCTCTTGCATATTTCGCCATAAAATTTACATTCTCAGTAGTTGCAAATTCAGCCGCAAAAATGATATCGCCTTCATTTTCTCTATTCTCGTCATCCATGATGACAACAGGCTTTCCCTGCCTCATGTCTTCGAGTATTTCCTCGATACTGTTAATCTTATACATTTTAGTTCCTTTCATTTAACAATTATTTATAAGAATCCGTTCTCCATAAGAAATGAAGCAGTAAGTTTGCTTTCCTTCTTAGAAGAACTTTCAGTTTTTTTCATTAATTTTTCTATATATTTTCCAACAATATCATTTTCAAGATTTACTATATCCCCAGTTTTTTTACTAAGAAGTGTTGTTTCTTTACCTGTATGAGGTATAAGCGATACAGAAAAACTTGTTTCATCCACAGCTGCTACTGTAAGACTGATACCGTCAATTGCAATTGATCCTTTCTCCACAATTAGATCAAGGATGGATCTTCCTGCTTCTATTGTAACCCAGACTGCATTATCTTCTTTTATCATGGATCTTATAATTCCTGTTCCATCAATATGTCCGGAAACAATATGACCTCCAAAACGTCCTCCCAAAAGCATTGCTCTTTCGAGATTAACCTCGCTGCCTTGTTTTAAACTGCCAAGAGAAGATCTTCTTAAGGTTTCAGCCATAACATCCGCAGTAAAATAATTGCTTCCTACACTAGTTGCTGTAAGACATACTCCATTTACAGCCACCGAATCACCGATTTTTACATCATCCAAAATATGTTCAGCTCTGATGGTAAGCACAGCCGACTTAGCGCCATGCTTTATGGCTTCTATTTTTCCTTTTTCTTCTATAATTCCTGTGAACATTCCTTACCTCATTTAAGAATATATCTGGCGTAAATATCTTTATCTAAAGCTTTTAATTCGATCAATTCACCCAATGCGCAGTTATCCACCTCTGAAATCCCTTCGCCATCAACAGGTGTTTTTGCCTTTTCTCCACCGAAGATCTTAGGTGCAGTAAATGTTCTGACTTCCTGAACCAGTCCTTCTTTAAGCATTCCCCAGTTAAGAGTTCCGCCACCCTCAAGAAGAATACCATTTACTTTCATCATTCCAAGTTTTTCCATAAGAACTGAAAGATCTACATGTCCATCTTTTTCAGGTATAAGAAGAATAAATACACCCAAATCTTCAAGTCTCTTAATCTTATCCTTCTTTTGTTCCTTCATCTTTTCTGTAGTAGCAACAAAAGTTTTGATCTGTTTTGCGGTCTGAACCACCTTGGATTTAATAGGAATCATAAGATTACTGTCTGCTATTATCCTGATAGGATTTCTAGCACCTTCTATCCTACAGGTTAACTGAGGATCATCATAAAGAACAGTTCCTATTCCGACCATTATTGCCGGCAACTCTTTACGCATTTCCTGAACCATGTTTCTTGATAATTCGTTTGTGATAAAACGACTCTTACCAGATCTTGTGCAGATCTTTCCATCCATTGTCATGGCATATTTAAGAACTACATAAGGTCTTTTAGTTGTAATGTAATGAAAGAATACTCTGTTTAATTCATCACACTCCTCCTTCATAGCATGTGAAAATACTTCAACACCATGTTCCCTTAAATACCATATTCCCTTTCCTGATACCAAAGGATTTGGATCATCTGAACCAACAAACACTCTCTTTATCTTATTTTCAACTATAGCTTCTGTGCATGGAGGCTGCTTACCCTGATGACAGCATGGTTCCATAGTCACATATAACTCAGCTCCTTCAGCACTTTCTTTAAGAGACTGAAATGCATCTCTTTCTGCATGTAGATCACCATATTTATGGTGATAACCCTCGCCGATTATTTTCCCATCTTTTACAATGACTGCACCCACAAGAGGATTTGGATCAACGCTCCCCTTACCTTTCTTTGCAAGTTCAATCGCCCTCTCCATATACTTTCTTTCAAAAGCCATATTAACATCTCCTTTTTAGCCTACACTTTAAGTCTACAGTTTCCAGTTAATAAAAGAAAAAACCCCGAGAATAATCCCGGAGCACATTAAAAAAACATGTATGGCAAGCCACACTATTCTCCCATCCAGACTTTACTGTCGGCTTTGGAATCTCACCAAATCAGATTACTCTCGCGGGCTGAAAGATTAAATCTTAATACCGCCGGTCGGGAATTTCACCCTGCCCCGAATATTATTTAGTTTTTTTACAATAAAAATCTGAGGTCCATGAATTTCATGAACCTCAGTTATTATACACTATTTATTCGCTTTTGCCAAGTGAAAGGAATCCACCTTCATTAGATTTAAGCATTACAGAAAGACCGATATTTCTTCTTGTTCCATCTGATGATACATAAATCTCACCTGTTTCAA
>DFFQ01000174.1 GCA_002371025.1 Lachnospiraceae bacterium UBA3772
AGAGTTGAGATACCCAAAGAAAACGGCAAAACCAGACCGTTGAGTATTTACTGCTATGAAGATAAAATCGTGCAGGAAGCGCTGAGACGGGTGCTGGAGGCTGTTTTTTGGCACTTTGGCTATCGATTGGTATTGTAAGGTTTATTTAACTAAGAATCAATAATTTGTAAGAAAGGAGAAAGCCATTTATCAGATGATAATTGGATGAGGAAGTTATGAAATGTTTCAATTGTGGAAAAGAAATAAATGATAATTCAAAGTTTTGTTGCTATTGCGGTTCAAATCTTGAAAATAAGAAAACTGTTAATAATAAAAAAAGAAAAGTAGCTATTAAGAAAGAATATAAAATATTGTTTACTTTGCTATCTATTTTCCTTTTGATATTTGTTTTTCAGTTTTTTTTGGTAAGATTTCATTATAATAGAGGGATATTTTATTTAAATAAATGGCTAGATGCTTCTATAGATGGAAATAATCCGGAATATGTAGGTAACAGTGGTATCATTGAAATACCTGAATTGGAAGATATAGAAAAACATTTCAATAAATGTAAATATTATGCAATTTTTGGAATGGAAATGTATTTCATTGATGATAGAATGGTGAATAATTGTGTAAATGATTTAATTATATATAAACAAACATTTGATACTCGACCTACGTATTATACTCTATACGAATGGCAAGAGACGAAGAATAAAATATCTTATACAAATAATGAAAGATTTAATGATTTATTAAAAAAAATAGAACTTGAATGTTGTGCTGCAGAAGAATTCTATAATTTAGATTTTGATAATGCTTATAGTAAGATTGAGCCTTTTAAAGATATTTTTCCCCATTTTCTTGAAGAAATGAATTATATATCTAATTCATTAAAAGTAATAGATCGCTCAAATATAAAAAATAAATTGAATACATCAAAAATATCAGAAATAATAATATTCAGAGAATATAAAGAAATAAAATATGAGAAATATCCTATGATATTAATTAAACTAGAGGATGATATAAAAAATTATTTCTTAATTCCGGATAATAATAGTAATATTTATAATTATTATGAAAATTATTCAACTGATTACATATTCGAAATGACAACGTACCATTATGATAGCAACCAATATGGCTGGTGTATTGAGTTAAAGGAGAGTTTTATTTCATATTTTTTTGACAAACTAACGAATGGAACTATGAAGTATTTTTCGTATGTTACTGATTAATAAGTATTTTATAAACATATGATCATATTATAAATTCACTCGAAAGTTATGTAAATGCTTCGTATTTCCATTTGAAAATTCCTCTGAAATGGTATACCCTAGTATTGTTGCAAATAAATCAGAAAGGAATCCTGTGGACAGCCCGCAGGATAACAATAATTTTATGGAGTTTAATAATATTTCAATCGTTGGATCTCAGATGGATATGGGAGCAGTAAGAAAAGGTGTTGATATGGGACCTTTAGCCATTAGACATGCTGGACTTGTTCAGAGAATAAAGGACATTGGATATAATGTTACTGATTGCGGTGACGTAGTTCCTATGGTTGCTCTATCAGAAGGAAATCCTTCAATGAGATATGAGAAAGAAATAAATGAGAGTAATGGAAGACTTTTTAATAAGGTCTTAGAGATACATAAGAAGGATTCGTTTCCGGTGATCCTTGGAGGTGATCATAGTATCGCTGCAGGATCTGTTTCTGCAACAGCTGAGCATCACGGAAAGATCGGTGTTCTCTGGATCGATGCTCATGGTGATTTTAATGATGAGAAGATCAGTCCTTCTGGAAATATCCATGGTATGCCACTTTCTGCAGTTTGTGGATGTGGACCTGATTCATTAGTAAGCTTTACTGAGGTAAGAGTTGATCCGAAGAATGTTGCGGTTATCGGAGCCAGGGATTTAGATCCTCTTGAAGCAAAGAAAATGAAGGAGATGGGAGTTACCATTTTTTCTATAAGTGATGTTCATACTATGGGAATCAAAGAGGTCCTTTGTGATGCCATTGCTATCGCGTCAAATGGTACCGCCGGCATTCACCTTAGTTTTGATATGGATGCTCTTGATCCTGATAATGCACCTGGAGTTGGAACTCCTGTACTTAATGGTCTTACTAATAGGGAAGGATTTATGATCTGTGAAGCTTTATATAATTCAGGTAAGCTTCTTGCAATAGATATGGTAGAGACAAATCCACTCTTAGATGATAGAAATACTACCGGAAGACTGGCATCAGAGCTGATCTTAACATGCCTTGGAAAGACTAGTTATTAATAACATATAAAAAGAAAAAAGCCACCTTTTATATGATTTGTGACATATCATTAAAGGTGGCTTTTTCTTATAATTAAGTATTAATGCATTTTATTTATCTGTTATTGCTTAAGAGATTGCACATGTGTGTATTTCCTTTTAAAATAACTGATCATGACAAGTGATATTATAGTTATTACAGTTATTATATAGCCAGGTAACATATTGGCTCTCTTATAACTTAGAGCTAATGTATGATTTCCAGCAGTTACTTCTATTCCCATTCCTCCCATAAAGTCTATAATTTCAACTTCTTTTCCATCAACGAGGGCTTTAAAGCCATAGAGATGAGGCAGGGATATAAAGACTGTTCCGTCTTTTGGGGCATCTATTTTTCCTGATATAGTAGAAGATGTGGTAGTTATATCATACATTTGATATTTAGATACATCGTTATATATATCTTCATATACTGATTCATTTAATAATCCAAAGCTGATATTCTTTGCTTTTACATTTGGTAACCTGATATAAAAATCTGCAGGAACATCGCTTAATTCACCGATGTAATTTATACCATTCTTTAAAGCTATATAGAGCTTACCCTTAAGTAAGCTTTGGATATGAACATGGACAATCATATAAGACCTGTCGTTTTCATCAGACTTTATCTGGTAGTAATCTGAATCAAAATAATCATCGCTGACAGGTTCCAGAGTGTCATTATCTGTTACATTTATTTCTCTAACCTCTATCTTACTGTACAAATCTTTACTTCCAAAGCATTTAGCAAATTCATTCTGCATATCAAACGCATTATCATAAACTGATCTAGCAGATAATAATTCACCAGAATCAGAATTATAAAAAATAGAATCATACTTAGTTAATGCCTCATCGTTACCCATAAATATACCTAATGAGAGAGCATGGTCATTGTAATGCATACTGAATTGTCCCTCTTTATCGATCACAGGATATGGAGAATCAAATACAGCAGAATTAGTATCGGTTATTACATATTTTACCCGAAGGAACATATCAGCTAAAGGATTTCCATTAACATATCCAATGATATTTGATGAAGTGTGGATATTATATCTATCCAGCATGGCCATATTTGTCATGGTAAAACCTGAGGAAAAGCCGGAGATGGAATTTACCCCAAAGAAGTTCTGGGCATTTACTAAATTGGTATCCTGTATTTCTGTATTATAAAATTCTTCTTTTGTTTCATCGTGCCTGTCTATCAGAGCATTTAGTTCCTCAAAATGCCTTTCAGTCATGTCCATTCCAGCGGCTCCATAGAAAGTATATAGAGAAGACAGGATCAGTTCAAATGCCATGATATAGAATACGAGCTTTATTTTTTTATCATCATTGTTTTTATGTTTTTTAACATCTTCAGTTATTTCGCCGTTATTTATCGGATTAGATTTATGCATCTTAATATTGAAACTAGAATAGATAATTATTAAAAGATAGATTAATCCAACCGCAATAGAAACGCCAGTACAAAACTTTCCTATTATCTTATCAGACATAATCCATGAAATACTGATAAGTATTAAAGTTACAGCCGGTATTATTATTTTTTTCTTACCTGTTATCTCGTTCCAGTTTATTATCACATCATAGACGGACATTATCATAAGAAATATAAAAAAGATTGAAAAGCGGTTAGGTACAAGGCTCTGATAATGAAAACCATGCAAACAATAGTTAAGTCCTTCGTTCATAAATGAAAGGAAATATAAGAGCATTATAAGTCCATGACCGATTCTTTCTCTTATAGGGATCTTCGTTATAAAAAAGTAAAGTCCAAATAAGAGAAGAGTTAAAAGTCCCGCATAAATCTGTACTCTTGATGTATCTGACGTGGAGATCACTGCACGGTGAAATGAGTGATAGTCGGATAATACATTTGTAAGATTAGCTGTCCATTTAGTAAATGAAGGTGGGACAGTATCATTTACTTTATAGGAATGATCGAAAGTTCCAAGATAGTATGGTATAAGGCTGTATGCATGAAGTCCTGCAGCGGCTATACTTGAAAGCCCGAACCGGAGTCCTTTAAAGAAAAAGTCTTTAAAGTTCTTAAAATCCATGGTAAAGAAATATAGGAATAAAAATACGCACATCATGAACCCGTAATAAGGGTCACCAATAAACATATAAAGAAGAATGATATAAAAACTTATCTTCTTATCATATATAAGTCTTTCTAAGGCAAGTACCATCAAAGGAATATAAGTTAAAAATCCAAAGCCTGAATAAACAAAATAGCAGATGGAATAAGAGCTTAGGACGAAAGATAAGCTAAGTACTATAAGCCTTGGATCATGCTTAGACATATTCTTTCTGTTTCTTCTATGGGTAAGATAAAAGCATAATGATAAGCCGCCGAATATAAATGGCAGGATACGGCTTAATGTAAATGTCAGTTCATATAAACTTTCAGGTAGTAATTTAGCTGTGAGATAATGCACAGGGCTAAGCCACATGTTATAAACGCTCAGTGTGTTATCGCTTATAAGAGCCATATTATATCTTAGAACTGAAAATGATCCATTTTTAATGCTTCTCATATTATCTATATAGCTGGAAAGTCCCTGATAGAAGCCATCGCCTATATAAAGGCTGTTATTTCCAAATGGACTGCATGTCCTTATAAACATCACAAGAAGAAGTACTAAAGAAGGTATCAGTACTACTGAGATATATACATAATTATCTTTTATCCAGTTAAGGATTGTTCCTTCTCTCTCATTAAAATAAAGCTTAATTGCTATAAGAATTAATATAAGAGCGATAAGTATCATCAGGCCAAATAAAGGATAACGATTAATATAGCTTACTTTGTAGGAAGGTGTGCCATTTGTAAAATCTCTTTCATATACAGGTACTGCTAAAAGACCATTAAGTACAGAGAGACCTTTTCGGTTTTCGCCATTGACGTTTATTGAAATTCCGTAAGAATAAGGAATGTCGGATACGTAGTAGTAAAGAACGTCTGACCCAGCTGAGGCAGCAGCATCTGAATTAGAAGAGGTAGCATCATCTGAACCAGTAGAGTACAGAAACGAATAAGGGTTATTAGTATTTTTCAGGCTGTCATAACAAGAGATAAAATTATCCAGGTTAAATGAAGCATATTGTGCCATAAGATGCTGCTCTAGAGATCTTCTAATAGAGATTTCTTCGGTGATAAAAGAAGTTTCTTCTTTATCTTTATATCCAAGATAGTGGGTTGAATTTAAGTGGTTATAATAAGTCGCGCCAGTATCAGGTAAGAAGAGCGCAGCAATCCTGTCATGATTTGGATTGATATGATTCTTTTCATCCACAGCTACCTGAGGGACAAAGCTGAAGTTTGTATCATCCAAAAGAACCGAGTAAATATTATATTTCTCTGATTCCTCAGATTGTTCAATGATAGAGTCTGCAACATCATTGATATAGTCAAAATAACAATTTTTATAATATTTAATATCAGCTGTATTTTTAGTGATATAAAATCCATGAAGCGAGTATGGGTTTTTATATATTGATACTCGTTCATCTTGAGGATTTATAAGATCCATATCGGAAAGCTCGGCTGATGGAAGGGCGGTGACCTTATTATTCTTAGTCATTTCAAGAGGAGGTTCTGCTATATAATCGTAACCATAGATCATATTAAAAAATGGCTCTACTGATATTTCATCATTTGAAAGTATGAGAACCTTATAGTCTTTATCAGAAGTTTTAGACTCAATTACCTGTGCCACGTAAGACGCGATATCATTTTCAGAATTATCAGCAAAACACTTAATATTTGAAAATGAGAAATAAAGAGATTCTCCTATCATTAAAAGTGAAAAGATCAGAGTAAATATTTTTTTAGTAAGGTTTTTAGATTTTAAGAGCAGTACAGTTACCCCGTAAAAGATTAAAAGTTCTGCTGTATATATAAATGGTTTAAAGCTGTCATAATGGGTGGAATAGAGGGCTGACAGTGTAAGTAAAGCAAAAGAAGAAATAAAGGAAATAATTAAAGTTGCGGGATGATTACCTTCAATTTCTTTAATCTCTTTTGCAGATATTACCAGCAGCGTAAATGATACCATAAAGCCAAAAAAGGTAAGATTGTCATCACTATAATGAAATCCATTGAAAAAATAATTGGCTGTATCATAAATACAGGCGATTAAAAGAAGTAATGTAAGTAAGATATAAGAAATCCTTAATCTTAAAGAGATTTTTCTATTTAATAAAAATGCTATAGCAAGGAATAAAACAAATGCGCCGCAGCATATATCTATTCCATATCCGTAGGTAAGGGTAGAGGAAGGGCGCGTTCCAGAAAGAAGAGATTTTAATACATCAAAAAAACTTCCGGAAATCCTCGATGCCGGAAAATGAAGATTTAAAAAGCGGTTTAATCTTTCATTTGTATTCTGAAGCTCTGAGTTTAAAGGTATAAATAAATTAAAATGAACAGGGACAAAGATAAGTATTAAAGAAATGTCTGTTAAGATCTTTAATAGCCATTTTCTTAATGATTTAATATTTCTCTCAGGGGAAATGATCATCATATAAATCCCGGTGAAAAGAGAAATCATTATAGCAAGCCATGAGTTAACTAAAGAAGTAAGAAAGATAAGGATAATATATGGATAAGGCTTATCTTGTGTTATATAGAGAGTAAGGGCGTATATTATATAAGGGAATATGGCAGCGGCAAAAAGATATAATATATTAAAGCCGTAAGAAGTCATATATCCTGAAAGGCAGTAACATACAGAGATTCCAAGTGAGATAAGATCCTCCTCTTTAGCAATGAAATCTTTTATATATTTATACATTCCAAGGCCTGCAACACCAAGTAAAAGTGGCATTAAGAGGCGTGAGAAGAAGACCGACATAATATAACCTGAAAAGATCAGTGCTATAAGTGATGTTATAAATGGAATTAAAAATGATATAATTAAAAATCTATATTTTTTTAACATAAAAAAACCCCCTAAAGTTTTTTCCTTCCTATTAATTTTATAATATATGAAGTATAATAACAATGTTGGATTTTAATCTGATTTTAATCTTTCTTAAAAGATTCATTAATTTTGCTCCTTTATATTTATACATGTAATCAAGTTAAATGATTCTTTAAGAAAGAAAGGATGATATATATGGATAATTTAGAGAAAGTTGAAAGATTAAGAGAAAAAGCAGATGTAACTTATGATGAGGCTAAAAGAGCCTTAGAAGCCTGCAACTGGGATATGCTGGATGCAATGATCTACCTTGAGGCTCTTGGTAAGGTTAAGAAGACATCTGACTTCGGGGTTTATTCATCAAAGGTTGAAGAAGAAAAGCTTTATGATGTAGAAAAGACTATCAAGGAAGAAGAAAGAAAAAATAAGGAAGAAAACTTTAAGAATAAGTTTAAGAAGGGATTCGATAAATTCATTAAGGTCTGCAAAGAGAATCATTTCATAGTTAAGCATGAGGATAAGAAGATAATCGACCTTCCTTTAGGAATTGCACTTATTATCTTTTTACTTGGATGGCATGTATTGCTCATTGTAATGCTTATTTCACTTTTCTTTGAGGTTAGATACGAGCTCGAAGGCAAAAATGATTTAAAGACTGTTAACAGTGCCATGAATAAGGTGGCTGATACAGCTGATAAATTAAAGAAAGAATTTGAAGACAAGGTTGAAGAAGAAAAGGCAAAGAATAAGGCTGAAGAAGAAAAGGTAAAGAATAAGGCTGAGAATGTGAAAGATAACGAGTCACAGACTAATTCAGAGGATAAGGAAGATAAGAAAGAGCTTTAATATTTTGATTAATTAAGGAGTTTAAGATCATGGCAAAAATTCTTATAGTTGAAGATGAAGAGCAGCTTGCTAGATTTGTTGAACTAGAGCTGCTTCATGAAGGATATGAAGTATCAAAAGCATTTGACGGAAGAGAAGGCCTTCTTATGGCTGAAAAAGAGAATTTTGATCTTATTCTCCTGGATATCATGCTCCCAGGATTAAATGGACTTGAAGTTCTAAGAAGATTGCAGATATCAAATCCTACACCAACCATCCTTCTTACAGCAAGAGATGCGGTTATGGATAAAGTATCAGGTCTTGATGCTGGAGCAATCGATTATATTACAAAGCCATTTGCTATTGAAGAACTATTAGCAAGAGTAAGAGTTGCTTTAAAGAATCATCCAAATATAAGGGCTGATCAGGCAAATGAAAATGCAGGTATTATTGGTGGTTCTTCGGATTCTGTTTCTTCTGGTAAAGCAGAAAAAGCTAATGGTAAGCAGTCAGAGGGAGTATACGTCTGGAATAAACTTGTGCTTGATAATAAGAGACATGAGGTTCATTATGACGGACATCTTATAACACTGACCAATAGAGAATTTCTTATGTTAGAAACCTTGCTTTCTAATATGGATATAGTGCTTTCCAGAGATACACTTCTTATGCAGGTCTGCGGTTATGATTATATCGGCGAAACCAATGTGGTGGATGTATATGTCCGTTATCTTAGAAGTAAGATTGATGATGTATACGATGTAAAGATGATAAAAACAGTAAGAGGCGTGGGCTACGTGATAAGAAGTGAGGAATAAGAATAGGAATAAAATATGTCAAAAAAAGATTCAGTTACAAAATCAAAACGTATTAATTCCATAGTGCATCGCTTAACATGGCATAATATCGGTTCAAGTATTGGACAATGTTTTGCCATGGATCTTTTTATGTTCTTTATTCTTGTTATTGGCTGGGCTGCGATGATCGAATATATGAGCTTTGGTTATTTTCTTGATGATAGTAAGCGAAAATTCGTGAGTTTTAAAAATATCAAAGAAATAAAATATGTGATCATTAAAGATGGAAAAGAAGTACTTTCAGCAGATTTTTATGGACCGCTTTTAGTGATCGGATCTGTAATAGTAGCATTTTTCTTCTTTGGACTTTTTATGGAACTTCTTTCAATTCGTACTGAAATGAGCCATGTAAGAAAACAGCTGAGGCCGATCAATGATCTTGCTCTTAAGGCTGATGCTTTATCAAAACTTTCACTGGAAGATATTTACACTGGAAAGATTGATGATATCACTCTTACTGGAGGGGATATAAATGGCGCTGCAAAGTATGAGGGTAAGAGTGATCAGAATTTTGCAGATACTGCTAAACTCCAGCAGGTTGAAGAAGCTATAGAGCATATCAGCACTGATTCTGTAGGGCATACTACAACAGAGGATGGAGATCTTGTATCTCTTGAAGATAATGATCTTAAAGGAATCGAGCAGGCTGTAAATAATCTTCTTATGAGACTTAGAAAATCTTATCAGCAACAGGCAAGATTTGTAAATGATGCTTCTCACGAACTCCGTACTCCGATTGCTGTAATCCAGGGTTATGCCAATATGCTGGATAGATGGGGAAGAGATGACCCTAAAGTACTTGATGAAGCGATAAGTGCCATTTCAAATGAAGCTGATGCTATGAACCGTCTTGTAGAACAGCTGCTTTTCCTTGCAAGAGGAGACAGTGGTAGGACGACTCTTAAAGTAGAAGATGTAAATCTTAATGAAATGATGAAGGAAATCTATGAAGAATCCTTTATGATCGATGAGAAACATCCTTATAAATTTAAGCCTTACATAGATCCTGATAAGAGTAGGGATAAGGCGCAAGATGTGGATTCTGTGATGGACGAAGTAGTTCTTGATCCTCTTTTGGTTTCGGCTGATCCGGCTCTCCTTAAGCAGGCAGTGAGAATTCTGGTGGATAATGCGGCCAAGTATACTAATGAAAAGGATGAGATAGTTCTTGGAGTTGGAAAAAATGAAGAGGGAAGTCCTTACTTAATGGTTCAGGATACCGGTATCGGAATGAATAATTCAGATGTAAAGCATATGTTTGAAAGATTCTATCGTTCTGATGAAGTTAGAAGCTACAAGGGAACAGGTCTTGGACTTTCCATAGCAAAGTGGATAGTTGATAAACATAAAGGCTATTTCGAGATCCTTTCAAGAGAAGGTCTTGGAACCAGGATAAGGATAATTCTGTAGTTTATCTTAGTGTTTTAATATTCTGTAGTATATCTTAGTGTTTTAATATTTTGTAGTATATTTACGTTTCATATATCTTGTGTATAAAAAAACTCTCTCCAAAGGGCATGCTTTTTAGCCCGATGGAGGGAGTATTTTTTTTTTCCACTGTATTATGGTTTATTTGTTTAAGTTTTTAACAGCTGTTGCCAGCATAAGTTTGATTCGGTTAATCTGGTTTACTTCAGATGCACCTGGGTCAAAGTCGATAGGAGTGATATTTGCTTCAGGATATACATTACGGAGCTTCTTTATTACACCCTTACCGATGATATGATTTGGAAGGCAGGCAAATGGCTGAGCGCAGACTATATTTGGTGTTCCGCTCTTTATCAGTTCTACCATTTCACCTGTAAGGAACCAGCCTTCACCTGTTTCATTTCCGATGGAAACAATAGGGCGGGCGTATTCAGCGATTGTTTCAATATGCTTTGGAGCTTCGAAACGCTTACTTTCCTCAAGGGCCTTTCTCATAGGTTTTCTAATCTCTTCAAGTACTTTGATGATACCATTATTTATAACCTTGGATTTCTTTGATTTTCCAAGATATTCATATTTATAATTGGCATTGTAGAAGCTGTAGAAGAGGAAATCAAGTAAGTCAGGCATAACAGCCTCAGCACCTTCTTCTTCAAGAAGTTCTACTAAATGGTTGTTAGCTGAAGGAAGGAACTTAACAAGAATCTCACCTACGATACCAACGCGAGGTTTCTTAACATCTTCATTAAGTGGGATAGCATCAAATTCTCTTACTATATCGCGGCAGATCTTTGAGAAATTGTGTGAACCTCTCTGAAGATCGCGTATACAGATCTTTTCCCATTTCTTATGGAGTTTATTTACTGATCCAGGTACCTTCTCATAAGGACGTGTGTGATATACAACTCTCATAAACAGATCACCGTAAATGACAGCGTGCATAGCACATTTGATTCCCTTCATATTGTACTTCATACCTGAATTTTTCTCGATACCCTGGGCACTGATGGAGATTACAGGAATCTGCTCATAGCCTGATTTTTCAAGGGCACGACGGATGAATCCGATATAGTTTGTGGCACGGCATCCGCCACCTGTCTGAGTTATTGCTACAGCCAGTTTATTTACATCATATTTTCCACTCTGTATAGCTTCCATCAGCTGTCCTACAACTATGATAGAAGGGTAGCAGGCGTCATTATTTACATATTTAAGACCAACATTGATAGTTTCTTTCTCGGCATCAGGAAGTATGACAAAATTCACATGAAGGTGATGCATTGCAGCTTCTAACATCTTGAAATGAATAGGTGACATCTGAGGGCAGAGTACAGTATATTCATCTCTCATGGCTTTTGTAAATTCTACTTTATTGATAGAAGTTTTTGTCTCAACAGGTTTTATACCTTTCTTATGGCGAAGCTTAACAGCAGCAATAAGAGATCTGATACGGATACGGGCTGCTCCTAAGTTTGAAACCTCATCAATCTTAAGAACTGTATAGATCTTATTTGCATTTGAAAGAATATCATTTACACAGTCTGTTGTAACAGCGTCAAGTCCGCAGCCAAATGAGAAGAGCTGGATAAGTTCCAAGTTGTCATTTGCTTTAACGTAACTTGCAGCTTTGTAAAGTCTTGAATGATACATCCACTGGTCTG
>DFFQ01000143.1 GCA_002371025.1 Lachnospiraceae bacterium UBA3772
CATATAGTAAACATCTTGATGATGGGATTTTTGAGTTGCGTTGCAAGGTGGGGAGCAATATTACGCGCGTTCTTTATTTCTTTTATTATGAGGGACAGATAGTTCTTACAAATGGATTTGTGAAGAAAACTCAAAAGGCTCCGAAAGAAGAAATTAGACTTGCTAAGGAGCGCAGATCAGATTATATAGAAAGGATGAACAAGTCATGAGAACATTTAACGATATGCTTGAAAAGCAGATGCAGAATGAAGAATTCAAAAAAGAGTATGACGCTATTCAGCCTGAGATGAATGTTATCAGAGCCATTGTTGATGCTAGAACTTCAATGAATTTAACACAAAAAGAATTGGCAGAAAAAACAGGGATTAACCAGGCGGATATAAGTAAGATAGAGAATGGAACAAGAAATCCATCACTTAATCTCTTGAAGAGATTAGCGGATGGCATGGGAATGACATTAAAGATTGAGTTTGTTCCAAAACAAAAAGCATAGTTTTAAAATTCAAGTTAACATAAAAATGGACCATAGCCCCCGGGACTATGGTCCATTTTTGGCTTATCATTTTTATAGGAAAATGATATGATGAATATGATTACAAGCAAAATAAAAAAACAAAACATGGGGGATTAGTGTATGGAAGAAAATGAATCTATGCTTGAAGAAAATAAAAAATCCAAGAAACCAAAGAAATCTAAAAAGAAGATAATTCTCATTATTCTACTTAGCATCATAGTTTTAATGGTGGCAGGCTGGTGGGCTTTTTGTGTTAAGCTCTATGAGGAAAATTTAAATACCAGTGCAGACAGCTATGAACCATTGATGCTTCGGGTGGAAGATTTTGAGGGATTAGAGTGTAAAGAGTATTCTTTCCCATCTGACAAGGGACAGCTTCTGGCTGGTTATTTATACAGCAGTGGAGAAAATCAGCATGCAGTTATGGTCATAGCTCACGGATTTGGTGGCGGCGGTCATAATTCCTACATGGATGTAGCGGATTACTTTGCTAAGAAAGGCTACTATGTCTTTGCATATGACGCCACAGCGATGGATAAAAGTGGAGGAGAAAGCTTAGGCGGAGTTCCTCAGGGCGTGATAGATCTTAGTTATGCCATTTCATTTGTAGAATCCTGTGACGATCTTTCTGATCTTCCAATCGTTCTTTTCGGACATAGCTGGGGCGGATACTGTGTAAGCGCTGTTCTTACATATCATCCGGAAGTTAAGGCTGTTGTTGAATGTTCTGGTTTTAACAGCTCGCCAGATATGTTTGAATCAGGCGGAAAAGATCAGGCGGGAAGTATCATTTACGCGATGAGGCCTTTTATTGCAATCCATGAGCGCTGCAAATTTGGCAAATACGCTTCAAATACAGCCATGGACGGCTTTGACGCTACTGATGCCAGGGTGATGATAGTGCACAGCGCTGACGATAAGGTGATAGGAATTGAGTACGGATTAGATAAATATTATAAGAAATATAAGGATAATCCTCGTTTTACTTTCATCAGATTTGAAGATAAAGGGCATAACAGTATTTTAAATGATCCTGACAATACTTACGAAGATGAATTAAATGCTGATTTTGACAAATGGCTCAAAACCCTTGATTATGATTATAATGCAAAAGAAAATAAAGAGCGTTTCAAAGAGGATAAAGCTAACTATCTCATTAAAAATCTTGATCATTATAAATGGAGCCATAGGTTGGATGAAGATTTGTGTGAGAAATTCCTGGATTTTTATGAGCAGGCCTTGCAGTAGCCTGGGTCAGAATTGGGATTTCGGTAAAATAATATAGATGATATCAGGAGTAATGGAAATGGTGTATATTTTCATGATTCATGAGTTCGTTCTGTTTTATATGTAAGGAGGTTGCAATGAATAATATAAATGTTTTTGATAATGGATTTAATATTAATGGAAATGATCTGATATTTCCGCTTTCTTATGACGAGATAAAGGATGTACTTGGTGAAGCCAGAGTTGATAATTATGATGAAACTCATACTTCATATTGCTATGATGAGCTTGGAATAGAATTTGATGGCTCGATTGAATATCTGCCTAATCTTAAGAGAAAAAAGGCATACAAGGATAAAGAGCATAATATCATTGCACTTACTTTATATGTGACAGGTGAAAAAATATATGGTTTTAAGGATTCGAAATGTGAAAGAATTTATGAGGGAAGTCTAACTGTATTAGGAGAAAAAATCAGTAAAGATAACACCTGGAAAGACATACTTGGTTATGGCTGCATGCCCATAATTAAGATCAATAGTAAAGAAAAAAGGAACATTTTTGTAAGCAGTACTATTTTAACGGAAGACGAAGAGCCATTTTATGACGGGGACAGGCTTAAAAAAAATGTTATCATTTCGTTTCACCCTGAAAGACCAAAAAGCAAGGTGGACTATACTATAGCGACTCCGGATGAAGAATGCCTGGTGTTTGATACATTTAATTATAAGCTGGCTGTAATAAATGAACTTATGTACAACCAGGATGTGCTTGAACCTTACTTTGACATTTATGATTACATGGCATTTAAGAAAGGCAAATGGAACCTTGAAACGGATAAGAATATCAGGGCGGCAGTTAACTATTTTAAAGAATTACCAATTCCTGCGCGCCTGGCAGATTTTGTGACTGAGATAAATATGGATGGGGCTGATGAAATCTATATGAACATAGCTCCTGAGTGGGATGGAAGAGATGAGAGATTTGATTTTAACAGCCTTACAGAGTCTGAAATAAAACAATTCAAAAATCTTAAAAAGATGGTCATCTTTGGAAATGATAAAGATGCTGAAAAGTTACAGAAGATCTGCGGACCATTTGGAATAACAGTTGAGCCACTGGCTACGATTGGATAAAAAAATTCTTGGATAATGCGTAGAAAATGGACCACCCCACGGTCCACATTTTGAGACTGTGGCCCGGTCTAAAGTGATGATAGTTTAGGTGATAAGGAGAATATATGCAATCTGGTGAAAGAGTTGTAAATGATCATGACATAAGAGAAATAGTTGAGATTATTTTAAATGTCATTATCCTTGTTTTGGTGGGAGTGGGGTCTGTAAAGACGTTTTTTAATAATGATAATAATTCAGCCCTTTTGTCGATAGGATTAGCAAATCTTAAATACTTTACGGTTTTATCAAATATTTATTGTGGAATAATAGCTGCGGTAAGAATTTGCTTTTATTTCTTAAACAAGAAAATGCATATGCTTCTTAAATTATCAGCGGCTGCCTCAGTAGGACTTACCTTCCTTACTATTGCGGCTTTTTTGGCACCATTGTATCCAAATCTTAATCTCTATCAAGGAGCAAATCTCTATTTTCACCTGATTGTTCCGCTTATTGCTATGCTGGAATTTGTCATTTTAAGGACTGAAGAAAAAATACCTTTCAGATATACACTTGTTTCAGCTGCATTTTCGATTATATATGGAATGGTATATCTATTAAATAATCTGATAAACGGCGTAGGACAGTGGCCTGATAGCAACGATTGGTATGGGTTCCTAAACTGGGGATATCCGGTGGGTATAGCAATATTTGCCGTTATAGTTTTACTTAATTGGCTAATAGCGGTGATTCTTAGATTTTTAAATCATATACTAAACAAACGTGATAAAAAATGAAACGAACCATTTTGGTTAACATAAAAATGGACCATAGTCCCGGGGGCAGTGGTCCATTCTGGGGGCAGTGGTCCATCTTAAATATAAATTTTTTGGAGGATGAGAAAATGTTAGATGCTACATTTGGAGAAGTTGAATATGAAGAAGGCTATGCATATATAGGACACAAGGATTTGCTGTTTGGTGGAAAAGAACAATCTGTGGAAATATTAATTATGTGCGATGATGACGAGGAGGAGATCAGCCAGTTTCATCGTGATGCATTTGAAGCATTATTGCATGGGTGGGACGAGATAAAACATAAGATTGCTGATGCAATACTTGACTATTACAACAGTGAAGAAAAGGGCTCATATGGTCCGGATGATGAGGAAGAATTCAAATCATGGTGGCCAGATATTGATAGTGAGGACGAATTAGTAAAAATGATTCATTTAGAGTCTATTGTTATTGAGTCAGAATATGTTATGGAATCTAAAGGTGACAATCCACTCTATATTTTGTTCAGCCGTGACTGGGGTGGCGAGGATACGGAAGAAAATGGCGTCGCTGTACTAATAGAAGACGGAGAAGTAACCGAGGTAGGTTATAAAGATATAGCGTTTTAAATATGGATGTTACATTTGCAGTGTTAGATGATGCGATTCTAAAAATTGGAGAGGATACTCTTAAAGAGATAAGGGAGGAAAAATGAGTATACGTGAATTAAAAAATGACGCCAATGATATGGATTGGCTCGAAGGAAAATTTGATTCTATTTCACTGTTTAAGGGTGAGATGAATATTACAATATTTGATAATTCAGAAGAAGCGGTTTCTTATGCCGAAGAATGCGTAAAAGCTTACAATTCTTTAAATAATGATAAGGCATTATTGGATGATATTCAGGAGCATCTTGCAAAATTTTTGCTGTATATGAATGACGAATGGAAAGCGATGGATATATTTGAGGATATAGCTGCTAATACTCAGAAGGTTGTTGACGGGTATAATGAGGGCAGGCGACTGATTGAGTATCTATCCCGTCCTCGTCTTTATGTGGAGCTTCCTGATGAAGAGAATTTCAGCAAAAATGATATCGGATATGTAATAGAGGCGGATTGCCCTTGGGAGCCAGAACATCAGTGCTCAATAATAATTAGAAATGGAAAGCTGAAGTACGTCGGCCCATCAGAGGGAAATACTCCGTGGGATGATGATGAAGATTATTATTATTTATAAAGTAGGATTCTGATAAGAAACCATACTATGAGCGATATCTTAGCGAAAATATACCTTTTGACTCCGACAAGCAGATAGCTGTAATTAAGTGTAGTATCTGTACCGGAGAGCAGGTTGCAGGTTTTAAGAATAAAGAAGATGGTCATTTCACTGAGGTAATGCTAATTAGAGGTGCTAAGGATTTAGAATTATTTAAAGAAATATACAAGATAGAAGAGATAAAAAAGGAATACTAAGAAATTCAGGTTTGTTGGATGAAAGAAAATCAGATAAAGAAGTTGTTTATGAAAGAGTGAACATATGGCTAATACTATAACCGGTTTCAGAATAATATGTTCCATTGCATTGTTGTTTTGCCCTGTTCTTTCAGTTGCTTTTTATATACTGTACATAATCGCTGGAGTTTCAGATATGATTGATGGAACAATAGCAAGAAAAACGCGTACAGTTAGTGAGTTCGGTTCTAAATTGGATACAGTAGCTGATCTTATCTTTATTGTTGTATGCATGATTAAAATACTATCGATATTAGATATTTCAATTTGGATGTATATCTGGATTGGAATTATTGCACTAATTAAGGTGATGAATATTGCATTTGGAATCATTGATCAGAAGAGATTTGTATCAGTTCATTCTATGATGAATAAGATTACAGGTTGTTTGTTATTTGCATTACCTTTAACAGTAGGATTTGTTGAATTACGATACAGTGTAATTAGTATATGTGTAGTTGCTACCTTCGCCGCTATTCAAGAAGGTCATTACATTAAAACAGGAATATATGAGGAAATGAGTTAGATAAAGATATACGCTATTTTCTTTTTTGTGGAGGAAACAAATATGATAGTTGTTGATGGTAAAGGTAACGAACTACTTGATATTATTGATATTAATGAAATAGATGCAGATAAAAAGTACGAGCTCATCAATCATTGCTTAGCAGTTGTGAAAGTAGGTGATGATTTTCTTATGGGCTGGAATAACTGGAGAAAGCATTGGGAAATATTTGGTGGTTGTAGAGAAGAAAATGAAACTCTAAGGGAATGCATTAAGAGAGAGTGTAAAGAAGAATTGGGGCTTGGTAATGTAGACTTCACGTATTTAGGACTAATGTATTACAAACTGGCTCCTGGATATTTTAATCCTGAATGGCATGAAGAGTATGGAGGGCTTTATGGTATAACCTTACCAAAAGACTATTTGCAAAAGATAGAAGAATTTAGAAATGATAAGGAAGAAATAGGAAAAATAGCCTTTTACAGTGATATTAAAGACAAGGAAGAAATAGCTGTAATAGATGAGAAGTTGTTGGAATATTGGAAGTAAGACAAATTACGGTTTGTAAAGATGAAAGGTATTGACATATACAAATATTACGAAAAGGTAGTTTTAGTGGATAAACAGGAAATATTAAGCATCATAAAGAATTACGGCATAAACGATTATGCTGAAAAGAAGGAGATTGACACATCCAACGGTGATGATTTCCGTCTCAATATAATTCTGGACAAGAAATATGTTCTCAGAATAAACGGTGACGCTATAACAGAAGATCGACTTGGCTCGATTGACAGATTGGCGGAAAGGTATAGGGAAATCGGACTGCTCGCACCGAGACTTTATAAGAACAGTGACGGGAAATACTTATCCTGCTACGATCGACATGTTTGCTATATATCTGAATATATTGATCTTCCTTCTCTTGAAGAAAAAGAAAGTGAGTTGGATTTAGATACGGTATACAAAGAGATTAGATGTTCTATAGGTGAGTTTGCAAGCAGATTTACAGGAGTAGATCTGTCTGAAGTTAATTCAATGTGGTCTCTTATAGATTTGGCGCCACTTGACGTGGATAGGGATGAAAAGCAGGAGAACCTTGATATGCTTGAGGAAGAGCTTCGCAAGATTCACGAGGACTCTTTAGCTGCTGAAGTTGTTGCCTTCAACAACGAAGTAAGGGAGCGTATCAAAAAGGTATATAAAAGGCTACCGCGTTGTGTCATTCAGGGAGATCTCAACGGATCTAACATTCTTGTTAAAGACAATCATTTTGTCGGGCTGATTGACTTTAACATGGCCGGTACTGAGGTAAATGTAAATCATTTTTGCTGTGAGACAAATGATGGCATACCAGAGGAGGATTTTGATACTAAATCTGCAGATCAGCTTTACAACGAGTGGATAAAAAGACAAGAAGAGGGTTTGAATTCTATCCTTTCACGTCATGAGATGAATGACCTTGAAAAGTCTGTAATCGAGGATTATCGGAGGATAGGAAGAATCTCACAGTATCCGACAGTAATGGATTTTATTTATTTCATGAAAAAGGATAAAGAAAAAACGATTGACATCATAAAAAGGAGAATTCGAGATAAGTATCCCTCAAGAGAAGAAGCGGAGAGGCTGTTAAAAGAAGCGGAAGGTTGCAATCCGGGTCCATGGGGAAATCATAGCCGAACAGCGGCACATTGTGCTGAAGCGATTGCAGTCGAATCCGGCATGGATCCTGAGAAGGCATATGTGCTGGGATTGCTTCATGATATTGGCAGAAAGTTTGGGAAACGTCATCTTGGTCATGTATCCGATGGTTATTCTTATATGATGTCGCTTGGATACGATGATGTTGCCAGAATCTGTCTGACGCACTCCTTTAATGAAAAGGATATATCAAAATACGTCGGCAACTTTGATACCACTGAAGAAGAGACTGCTTTGATAAAAGATAGGCTCGATGCAGTCGAACTTGATGATTACGACCGGCTGATTCAGCTTTGCGATTCGATTGCGGGAGCAGAAGGTGTTATGGATCAGATTGCGCGAATGACGGATGTTAAGACTCGCTACGGAGCATATGATCAGGAAAAGTGGGATACCAACATAAGACTCAGAAAGTATTTTGAAGATATGATGGGTGAGGATCTTTATGTTGTTGTCGATAAAGATAATTACAGACCTATGGCGTTTCAGAAGGGAAAATCATTAAATGCTAGCACAGAATAAAAGTGGATGGAAACTGCTAGAATACCTGAACGTCAGCGAAGACAGAGTATCGGATTATGAGAATGTTACGGGTGCTTTTGCAGTAATAAAGGTCAAGGGTAGCATGTCCTTGAAAAAATCGGGTTTAAGTTTATAAGAGAAGATGCTGATTTTAAGTATTATCGCATAGACCGAGAGGACTAAAGACAATGGGATATTAGTACTTCATGATGATATCGCAGCAGACAATTCATCTTATAAACTGTTTTTAAAGAACGGTTTTGAGATTGAATACCAGAATGATGAAATTGTGATGGTTAAGAAGTCATTATAAATCGCAATTTGTGGAGGAGCTTAGATATGAATATAAGACAGGCCAAACAATCGGATGCTTCTAGAATTTCAGAAATGATTGTTTCAAATTTTAGAAAGAATTTTTTTCCGATATTTAAGAACGAGGAATTTTATTTTGGAGAGTTAAATGTTTTTGATGTAGCTAGAGAGTATATCGATAACGAAGAAATATTACAGAATACATATGTATATGATGATGGTGTCATTAAAGGGGTTATTCGATTAAATAAAGATGAAATTGTAAAGCTTTATGTTGAACCGCATTTTCAAGGAGAAAAGATAGGAAGTAAATTATTAAGTTTTGCAACCTCAGACAAAGGAGCAAAATGGCTTTGGGTTCTAGAACAAAATGAGCGAGGCATTAAGTTTTATAAGAAGAATGGATTTGATTTTACGGGGGAGAGGATGATAGAGGACGACTGGATTCCATTAAAGAAAATGTCAATTAATTAACTTCAGATTAAATGAGGCAATATTTATAGAGGACTCTAATACTGTTATTATTCACGATGTCAAATCATTCTATACGAATAGATGTTCTGTCTCGGATGTATATTATCAGTAACTAATAATTCTATCTTAGGATAATCAGAGGAAAGAAAAATGAAAGTATATGTACTTTGGCATGTTTATGAATTAAGTGACGATTTTGGAGAACATGATGAAGAAAAGTTGATTGGAATATATTCAACTGAAGAAAAGGCAAAAGAAGCAATTCAAAGCCATAAGGACTTAGATGGCTTTAAAGACTTACCGTTAACTTGCTTCGAGATATATGAATATGAATTGGATTCATCAGCGTGGAACGATGGATTTACTACAGTTCGTTATGAAAAGTAAGATTTATAGCTCTATAGGAGAAATGTTTTGGGAGGAAATGACAAGGTGATTACGATAATAGATATTTTGGCGTATTTTATAAATGATCTGCTTGGATGGTTTATTATTATATGTTTTGACTTAACTGGATATGATAGTAAATTCCGGAATTTGAAGTTTCACTGGGCATTTCTAGTAATAGGTGTTATTCATATTTTTTTAAGTATGATCTGTAATGTGTTATTCTTCAAAAAGGAGAGAACAAAATATCACATTCAAATTGGAAAAAAGTTGTTTATCTATAATATGATAATGACGCTATTACCTTATTTGTATTTAGCTTTTATATGGCTATTTACATAAGAACAGTTATCTCAAGTTTGTATGGGAAAATATATGATTCTTTCAGGAGTAGTGAGGTTATTGATGATAAAGAATGTTATATTAGATTGTTTTGGAACATTAATAGACACGGGAACGGGATCTATGGATGCCGTAAGGAGTATTCTTACAAATGTAAACCTTAATGTTGATGCAGATGAATTTTATTCGGAGTGGAAGATTAAAAAGAAGGAAATGACTTACTTTGATGAATTCTATTCAGAAAAAGAATTATTTAAGATGAGTCTGGCTGAGATGTTTAAAAAGTATAATGTCACTGCAGATATAGATGAAGCAGTGCAGCCTATGATAAGGGTTTCGTTCGGGGAAAGAAAGGCATTTCCTGACACGGCAGAGATACTTGAATATCTTGATAAAGCCGGTATTAATTATGCAATTGGTTCTACAACAGACAATGATTCATTGATACATTTTCTTGATATGAATAATTTATCGATTCCGTTAGTATTCACCTCAGAGGATATGAGAGTGTATAAGCCGGTTCCGGATTTTTATACGAAGATTTTGGAAAAAACAGGGTGGAAATATGAGGAAACCTTGTTTGTTGGAGATAATCTGGTAGATGATGTTAAGGGACCTAAGTCAGTAGGAATGAGATCAGCTTTGATCGATAGAAAAGGAAGATATAGCAACAATTCCGGGATAAAACCAGATTTCGTTTTTAATTCACTAAAGGAATTGAAGAGTATTATAAAATGAACTTATTAAGGTTGAAGGAATATATACAGGGGTAAAGGAAGGAGTATATTTATGAAATTGAAATCAGATTGGGTATTTAATTATAAAAAAGGTATCAGAGAGGCGATGGTTTCCTGGAATTATCATGTACAGGGAGAAAAACTTTATTTTGTTTTACTCTATGGTTCATTTCCATTTACATCAGTGTTAGTGGAACTTGATATGAGTACACAGGAAAGCCGCACGCTTTATGAGGTTGATCATATTGTAAGAAGTTTTACAGTGGAAAAGGATCGTTTTTATTTTACAGCTATGAATGGATATGCTTACTGCGTTGATAAAGATGGAAAACTGATCTGGGAAAAGCTGGTTAAGGATGACAATGCTTCGCCTGAGCTTCTTATAGATGGAGACAGACTCTATATTTCTAATTATTCGATGTTCTGCCTTGATAAGAATACAGGGGATATCATCTGGACAAATGATTCCTATAGTGAAAAATGTAATTGCAATATCTTAAACTATAAAGATTATATTATCAGTGGAGAGCTTGAGGGAAAGGTATTTTGCCTTGAGAAAGCAACAGGTAAAAAGGTCTGGGATTATGGAAAAAAAGAGTGGGTCAGTAAATGTGTATTAATGGATAATGGACATTTAATGGTTGAGCTGATTAATAATGGGCTTCTGATATTTGATCCTGAAAGTGGAAAACTGATAAAAAAAATAAAATTAAAGGGTAAACTCTATACTACTCCTGTTTTTGACGGAGATAGGCTTTATATTGGAGACGGCAGCAGTGTTATGAACAGTGAGTCAGGAAGCATGACCTGCTATGAAGTATCAGGGGATGATATTAAAAAGGTTTATTCTTATGAAATTTCTGGGGAGATTTCAACGCCGGCAGTTATTGATGGAGATAAACTTTATTTTGCCGGGGAAAACAATTATTTATACTGTATAGATAAAACAACGGGAAAAGAGCTTATGACAAAGAAAAAGACTAAAGGAGTCTGCAGAGATATCTATGTAGAGGATAAGGGTCTGATCGTAATAAGTGACAAGGGCCAGGTAGAACATTTTCAGTTAAGTTAATATAAAAAAAGGTTCTGATATAAGCGGAACTGGTATTATCAAAAATATTGAAACTGGATATTTCTGTATTACCAGATGTTTTCTATAATCCTTTCCATAAAATCATTAGTGATATGGAAGGAGAAAAAATATGAGCGATATCAGTAAGACACAATATGAACTTAATAAGGGGCTTGCCCAGATGCTTAAGGGTGGGGTGATAATGGATGTTACAACTCCTGAGCAGGCTAAAATTGCAGAAGCAGCGGGGGCCTGTGCGGTAATGGCTCTGGAAAGAATACCTGCTGACATACGTGCGGCAGGTGGGGTATCAAGAATGAGTGATCCGGCGATGATAAAGGGAATCCAGGATGCTGTATCAATTCCGGTAATGGCAAAATGTCGCATTGGTCATTTTGTTGAAGCTCAGATCCTTGAAGCGATTGAGATTGACTATATAGATGAATCAGAGGTACTTTCGCCGGCTGATGACATTTATCATATAGACAAGAAAAAATTCAAAGTTCCATTTGTATGTGGTGCCAGAGATTTAGGAGAAGCTTTAAGAAGGATAAATGAAGGGGCTTCAATGATAAGAACTAAGGGGGAACCTGGAACAGGTGATGTAGTTCAGGCAGTCAGACATATGAGAAAGATGAATTCTGAAATAAGAAAAATTGTTTCTCTTAGGGAAGATGAACTTTATGAAGAGGCTAAGCAGTTACAGGTTCCTTATGAATTAGTGCTTTATGTCCATGATAATGGCCGACTGCCTGTAGTAAATTTTGCGGCAGGCGGGGTTGCAACTCCGGCAGATGCTGCACTTATGATGCAGCTAGGAGCAGAAGGAGTCTTTGTAGGTTCGGGAATATTTAAGTCTGGAGATCCCGAAAAAAGAGCGACAGCGATAGTTCAGGCAGTTACGAATTACCAGGATGCTTCACTAATAGCTGAATTATCAAAAGATTTGGGAGAAGCGATGGTAGGGATTAATCCGTCTGAGATAAAGATCATCATGGAAGAAAGAGGGCGTTAGTATGAATATCGGAATACTGGCCCTTCAGGGTGCATTTGAAGAACATAAAAAAGTATTTGAAAGTCTGGGAGTCTCTTCGAAGGAGATACGTCAAAAAAAGGACTTGTCAGGGATTGATGCCATAGTTCTTCCAGGAGGAGAAAGCACAGTTCAGGGGCAACTTTTGCGTAAATTAGATATCTTCATTGAATTAAAAAAACTGATAGAAGCCGGACTTCCAACTTTAGCTACCTGTGCCGGAGCCATTTTACTTGCAAAAAAAATAGAAAATGATCCTGATAGCCATCTTGCTACCCTTCCGGTAACAATTAAAAGAAATGCATATGGCAGACAGCTTGGCAGCTTTAAAAGTTTATTAGATTTTGATGATATTAAAGATTATCCTGCGGTTTTTATAAGGGCACCATATTTTACCGAGTTAGGCCAGGGGGTTCAGATACTTTCTCAAAATGGTTCGGAAATTGTGGCTGTAAAATATAAAAACCAGTTGGCTATGTCATTTCATCCGGAAATGACCAATGATACAAGAATCCATAAAAAATTTCTGGAAATATATGGTAACGGATAGAGACTAATAAAGCCATTGGCTACATCAGATGAATATGTCAGTAGGAGAAATAACAAAAAGGAAAAGACTATTTGAAATAGATTTAAAAGATTATAAAAAAACGGAAAAATATTGACAATATTATCGCATAATTAAGAGGAGATTATAAATGGCTGTCGATGAATCATTGAATATAGAAAATACAGATACAATAGATGCGCTTGCATATGAAGATGATACGAATAAATTAATATTATGTATATTTGACGGAATGGACTGGATAGATGAAGCAAAGCATATGTTATTATTGCAATCCAAATTAAACAGTTATATTGGGTTTATAGACACAAAGCAATATGCTGAAAAATATCCTGATACAATTAGTATAGAGATCAGAATTTCATTTCTTTTTAAAGAACCTCAGATTTGTAGTAGGTTTATTGAAAATGTTGTGCAACCAAAATTATCTGAAATATTCAATAATGTTGATGTGGTAGTGGAGCATGGAACAGAAGACAGTCAAGTTTAACTGTAAATTTTTTTATGGAGGAGGATTACCATGAGTGAAAAAGAACAGATTTTAGAAGTTATGAGAAAGGCCGGAGAGCCTTTGAATGCCGGTAAAGTTGCTGAATTGACAGGCCTTGACCGAAAAGTTGTTGATAAAGCATTTGCAGAAATGAAAAAAGAGGGCTCTATTGTTTCACCTGTAAGATGTAAGTGGGAGCCAGCTGAAAAATGAAGGAAAACAGAGATATAAGGATAATAATCTATGCTTTACGAATCATTAAAAGAAATTGAACATATAGTAGAAGGTGATGAATATATATCATATGGTGCGTCCTATTTTATATCCATAGTAAAAATGTTAAAGTCTATGGATGTGGAAGAATTAAGAAAAGTTTTATTGGATTTGGAAGTAGACATCCAAAATGACTCTGTAAATCCGTCTGAAATAGAGGATAGATCATCCGATTTTAAATTGATAAATGATATTTGGCATTTTAAAGGTGAAATAGCGGATAATCTTATGACTATAATCAATGAGGCGGACGGATATTACAGACCGCTGGATAAAGATGCTTATTATGCCAGGGGAAATGTAAATGATATTTTCAGGATTGTAAAAAAGGGTGGCGAGATAATATTGATTGAATTTTATGCCTGTGACTAATTTCCGTTTTACTCATTAATGTGTGGAATATCTTTACTTTTATGACGATATCCTGCCGGAATCTTTACTTTTTGCCCTGATTTTGTTACAATAAGTAAAGATTTTGGAAGGGGTGTGAGCACGTGATTTCATATGAAATTCTTGAAAAAACTCTTAAAGACAGGGGAATTGGAAAGACTGAGCTTTCTACGCAGCTTGGACTTTCTTCTAGAACCATAGCTAAGATAGGAAAAGGCGAAAAACTTTCCAATCGGACTTTAAAAAAAATAGCAGATTATCTTGGTATGGATCAGAGTCTCCTGATGAAGGAAGTCTCTGAAAATAAGATATTACAGGTGCTCAGGGAAGAAAAAGAGATGAAACTTCCAGGAGGACTATATCACGAGCTACAGGTCAGGATGACTTATAATTCCAATCATATTGAGGGAAGCAAACTGTCTGAAGATCAGACAAGGTTGATTTTTGAGACAAATACCATTGATGTGGGTGACGGCATCCCTGTAGATGATATTTTGGAAACGGTACATCATTTCCGGGCAATCGATTATGTAATAGATATTGCGGAGGATGAACTGACCGAGGATATTATCAAACAGCTGCATTTTATCTTAAAGCATGATACGAAGGATTCAACGCTTGGATGGTTTGCTGTTGGAGATTATAAAAAACGTGCGAATGTAGTAGGTGGCCGGGAAACATCCAAACCATCGGATGTTCATAAGCACATGATGGCTTTGCTTAAGGAGTACAACGCCAAGGAAAATGTTACAATAGAGGATATCATAGCTTTGCATGCCGAGTTTGAGTATATACACCCGTTTCAGGATGGAAATGGCAGAGTCGGACGTCTTGTAGCATTAAAGGAGTGCCTGCGGCATAGTGTGATACCTTTTATCATTGAGGATGCGAAGAAAAGTTACTATTACAGAGGCCTCTTTGAATGGAGAAATGAAAAGGGCTGGCTTACTGATACCTGCTTGGACGGGCAGGATACATTTAAAAGACTTATGGATATGTTGGAAATTATATAAGATAAGAACAGGAGGGAATTAAAACATGCAAAATTTTGATTATCAGACACCTACGAGACTGATTTTTGGAAAAGGCGTAGTGGAGAAGCTGCCTGAGGTTATGGGGCAGTTTGGTAAGAAGATTCTTCTTACCTATGGAGGTGGAAGTATCAAGAAGATTGGTCTTTATGACAAAGTAAAAGAGCTTCTTAAAGATTTTGAAATCTATGAACTTTCAGATATTCAGCCTAATCCAAAGTATGACCCAAGTGTCCTTGACGGTGTAAAAATCTGTAAGGAAAACAACATTGACGTAATACTTGCAGTAGGTGGTGGAAGTGTTCTTGACTGTTCCAAAGCTATTGCCACAGGTGCAAAGTATGATGGTGATCCATGGGATCTTATTTCATACAAAGCATTTGCAACTGATTCTATTCCAATTGTTGATATCATCACTCTTGCTGCAACAGGAAGTGAATATGATTCCGGAGGAGTTATTTCAAGAACAGAGACTAATGATAAGATTGGGTACATAGATCCTCACAACTTCCCATTGGTTTCTTTCCTTGATCCTACTTATACATTTACAGTATCAAAGAAGCAGACGGCAGCTGGATGTGCTGATGCTATGAATCATATCATGGAGCAGTATTTCTGCGAGGATTCAACAATCCTTAATGACGGTTTCATGGAGGCCGGATTAAAGAGCCTTATGGTAAATGCTAAGAAGTGTTTAGAAAATCCAGAGGATTATACTGCAAGAGCCGAGATGATGCTGACCTGCACATACGGATGTAACGGAATCTATTCCTTAGGTAACAGTAAGACAGGATGGCCGCTTCACGGAATGGAGCATGCTCTTTCTGCATATTATGACATCACTCATGGCGAGGGTCTTGCAATCATTACTCCAAGATGGATGGAGCATGTATTAAGCGAAAAGACAGTAGACCGCTTTGTAAAATACGGTGTAAATGTTTTTGGAATTGATCCAGATCAGGATAAGTTTGAGATTGCAAAGAAAGCAATTCAGTCAACCTATGACTTCTTTGTATCAATCGGTATTCCAATGAATCTCAAAGCTGTAGGAATTGATGAGAGTAGGATTGATGAGATGGCTCATCATGTAGCTGTAAACGAAGGTCTTGAGAATGCCTGGGTACCATTAACAGAAAAGGATATTGCTGATATCTTCAGAGCTTCTTTATAAGTTATCTTAGGAAGAGTTAGAGCATGAGTACAATCTGATATATAATAAACGGGGATTTGCTTCAAACGAGCTTTAGGCTGCTGTTTTGCACGAGGATGTAAGACAGTGGCTTATTTTGTTTTTTATATAAAAATAGTTGACATACGCAACTAATGCAATTATCATTTATATTCAAATGGAGGACTTTTTATGGATAAGGTAAAAATATTTCGGGAATATACCAGAGAACTTGAGCGTAATCTTGAAAATATGAATCGTTCTGATTGTTGTCAGTGTTCCGTAACTACTTCCCAGTGTTTTCTTATAGTGGAGATAGGTCGTAATCCAGGAATATGTGTGAAAGAGCTGGCGAACGTACTTAAGCTGGATAAAAGTGCTGTAAGTAGGGCGGTTGAAGAGTTAGTGCAAAAAGGATTTGTAGTTAGGGAACCATCAAAAGCGGATCGTAGATGTGTAGTTCTTACTTTGACGCAAGAAGGCGAAGCCCGATTCAACAAGATTGAGAATGATATGTACGAGAAGTTCAAGAAGGTGTTTGCTAGAATCCCAAAGGATAAGCAGGGACAAGTTCTCGAAGCATTACAAATATATAATGAAGCCTGTGAAAAAGAGGAGGGTAAATGTTGTGATTAGACCAATGGTAGATAACGACTGGGAGAGAGTTTCTGAGATTTACAAGCAGGGAATGGAAGGTGGAACTGCAACCTTTAATACAGAATGTCCTAGCTTTGAAGAATGGGATAAAGGGCATATTAAGGAATGTAGATTCGTTTATGAAGAAGATGGAAATGTGATTGGTTGGGTTGCGATAAGTCCTACATCCAGCAGATGCGTTTATAAAGGCTGCGTGGAAATGAGCGTTTATGTTGACCAAAACTATCGTGGACATGGAGTGGGAACAGCACTTGTTAAAGAGTTAATTGCGCAATCTGAGAGAGTTGGATTTTGGAGTATTTATTCTGCTATTATTTCGGTTAACAAAGCAAGTATTGGATTGCATAAAAAATGTGGTTTTAGAGAAATTGGATATCGAGAAAGAATTGCTAAAGATAAATTCGGGGAATGGCAGAATACAACCTTGATGGAGTATAGAGCCTCATAAGCCTATGGAGATTTCTATGAAAGAAGAATGTTTGATGTTGTAAAAGTTTAGAAATTGCATTTCTTCTTGCTGCATTTCATGTATAATGGAATACAGTGGGAAGAAATAAACAAATCGAAATTTATCTTAGAGATAATTGATGG
>DFFQ01000089.1 GCA_002371025.1 Lachnospiraceae bacterium UBA3772
AAAAATCCTCTCTAAAAAAGACACTCGATTGAAAAATTAAAAAAAATATATTATAATAAGAGTGTAAAAAAGAGAGATACGAAAAAGAACTGCGAGATAACTGATAGAGGAGAGAGAAGAGAAGCGATACCTGCTAGACTCTCCCGCTAAGCGACTCGTAAAAATAGCTAAGAGCAAAAATAAAAAACTCAAGTGGTGTGTTAAAAATCTTTAATGAGGTGCATACTATGGCTAACAAGATTACTGAGAGAGACATTTACAATGCTATTCTGGACGGTTCTGTTGATGTTGATGTTCTGAAGGCTTTTGCCGAAAAGAAGATTGCCCAGCTGGATAAGCGGAATGAGTCTGCTGCGAAGCGGGCTGCGAAGAAGAGAGCTGAGGGCGATGCTCTGATGGAAGAGGTCGCTGGATACATCGGCAACGAGGCTAAGACCCGTGCGCAGATTACTGCGGAGATGGTTGCTGATGGCTATGACCTGACCGATGCTAAGGTTGGCGCTCGGCTGAATAAGCTGGTTGCCAATGGACGTATCGCTAAGGCGAAGGGTCGTGTCACTGGCGAGGATGGCAAGTCCAAGGCTGCCACTCTCTATGCTCTGGCTTTCGACGCCGAGTAATTAAGTCCATATTACAGTTCTTGGAATGGGTTCAGTCCATTCCCATTCCAAGAAAGTTCTTTTTTATAGCAAAAAGGTTTCATCGCATTTTCAAAAAGTAAAAATCGGCAAATTGAAAATTTAAAAAAAATAATATATAATATATACGTAAGATAAAGAAAAGAGAACTTCAAAAAAAGTTCTTGCGGCCCAAACTGTGAGAGAGGGGTCGGGTTAGCATCCCTCCAAAAACTTTCTGTTAAAAAAATTAGCAAATTGAAAAATTAAAAAATATTTGATATAATAAATACAGAAAGTAAGAAAGACATTAAAAACTGAGGATATGGTGGTATGCGGGTGAGAGAGAAGCGGTTACTGCTAAGCACCTGCGCTAAGGAACCTCAATAAAAAATAACTAAGTGCAAAAACAAAAACTCATTAAGTGTAACGGAACAAATAACTATGAGGTGCAATACTATGGCTACTACTAAGATTACTGAGCGCGTTATCCTTAACTCCATCCTTGATGGAACTGCCGATCCCGACGTCCTTGTTGAGTATGCTGAGAAGCGTCTGGCTCAGCTGGACAAGCGGAATGAGTCCGCTGCGAAGCGTGCAGCGAAGAAGAGGGCTGAGGGCGATGCCCTGTCCGAGACCATTTACGGTCTGCTTGGCGAAGAGCCCCTGAACCGTGAGCAGATTGTTGAGAAGCTCGCGGAGATGGAGATCGAGACGACCCCGTCTAAGGTCACTGCTCGCATGACCAACCTCTGCAAGGAGGGCAAGGTTGCGAAGACCAAGATGAAGGTTACTGGCGAGGACGGCAAGTCCCGCGAGGCCACTGGATACATCCTGGCCTAATTAATCCTGACAATTCAAATCAGCTCCAAAGAAATTTGGAGTTGATTTTTTTTAAATAATTTGTTATAATATATATAGAATTATAAAGAAAAAATAAGAGGTAGACAGATATGTATACAATGTATCTTGATGATGAGAGAGTTCCCGTAGATAAGTATGATATTATATGCCGCACTCCAGAAGAAGCAATTAAAGCTTTTCGTAAGCAATATAAAATCGGTGAACGGCATTACTTTATGGAAATGGATTATGATTCTGGCCTGCCTGATACTTTTGATAAAGTATTGAAAGATATTGAATCATATGTCCACTATGGTAAAATGCGCGATCTTGATATTGATGTACATATACACAGTGGTAACTCTGTAGGTAGGGAAAACATTCAATCTATTATTCGAGCAAATAATTATATGAGCGAAGTGTGGTGAGAAAATGAGTAAATTAATTCTTTTGACTGGACATATAAGTTCAGGGAAAACTGTATATGCAAAAGCTTTGGCAGCAAAGCGTGGATATAGATACCTTTCTATTGATGATGCATATGCTATTATTAATGGCAGTGATACATGTCGTGATAATAAGTTTGAAGCTTGGGAATTGCTTAACAGACAGATTCATACAGCCGAATATCTGTATCAGGATGTAATTATTGATGTTAATGCTCCAACTCCAGATGACCGCAATTACTTCCTCAATATGTTCCCTAATTTTGGGGAATACCACCTTCTTTGGATTGATTGCGCACCTGCTACCTGTCTTGAAAATAATCGAAAACGCGATCGTATTGTTCCAGAAGAGCACATGAATAGAATGTTTAAATTTTATGTTTTTCCACAGAAGAATGAAGATAGATATGCGCGTAGACGTTGGGATAGTATGACAAGAGTTTATAACGATGGAGAACATTTTAAAGTCGAAAATACACATTCATAAGGGGTAATTGAATGGCAATTGAATCACTATATGCGCCATTTCAGCATTGGGCAGAAAAAAATGCTATATTTATTATATCAGACCTTCACTTTGGAGAAGATGAAGACTTGCGGCAAGCTTATCCGAATCGTCCCCCAGTTGAAGAAATGATTAAGGAAATTAATAGGAAAGTTGGACGTAATGGTACACTTATTGTTTGCGGAGATGCGGGATTGCCTGAATATGTTTCTCAATTAAAAGGATATAAAGTGCTCATTAAAGGCAATCATGAACCTGGTCTTATTAATTTTAAAGGAATTTTTGATGAAGTATATGAAGGATGCCTTATAATTCATCCCCATATTATTTTGTCGCATGAACCTGTTAACTTTCCATATGCATACAATATACACGGCCACAGGCACGATGGCTCTATGTATACTTATGGGCATATGAACGTATGTGCGGACATAATCGGATATTCTCCTGTTAATTTTAATCAGTTTCTCAAGTCTGGAAAGCTAAAAGAATGCGTTGATATACATCGTCAAACTATCGACACTGCCACTATAAAGGCAAGAAAAAGAGGTCATAAGCTTGGACAATAAAATTTATGTATTGAAGGATATTGATACTGACAAAGTATTATTTGCTTCTTATGACCGAAATGCACTTGAGACAATAATGTGTAATATGTTTATGGATGATTTTCATCGTAAAGAACATTTATGCATATGCATAGATGTAATGAATTATATTCCTCCTATTAACTTTAATCAATTTGTAAAATCTGATAGACTAAAAGAATGTGAAAATATTCATAAAATGACAATTGATGATAATGCCACTATAAAGGCAAGAAAGAGGGGGCGCAAACTGTGAAGAAAATATATTGCTTAGTTGATAAACATGCTGGTGAAGTTATGATGGCGTCAACTACTCGACGGCCACTTGAAGAAGAGTTATGCGATATGTTTATGGATACTTTTCAAGCAGAAATGCAAGAGGCCGCAGATAATCATTGGATCAATGTTAAAGAGCCAAGTAAAGATTGTCGAGTATTTGCAAATGATTGTTGGAATCATATTATGAGCTGGTTTAAAGAAGTATATGATATTCAGAAAGTGTGGTTATCATGAATCTATACTGTATTAGGTATAAAGATGATGAAGTAACAGAAGATATTGTATTTAGTAATAGTAAACGATATCTTGAAGAATGGCTATTGTCAGAATGGGAAGAGTCTGCATATATAAATTGGTGTTTTGAAGTTGGAGATATAACTCCATGCTATGTTGATAATACATTTAAAACAGATAAGGAACTAATTAACGAATGTTGGAAAGATGCAACTGAAGATATATCGTATTTTCAGATTGTAGATTGTAGTGATATGTATGAATATGATAAGGAGTAATAAATAATATGGATGAAGGTTTCTATTCAGTAGTTCTTGAGAACAGTAGTAATGAATATTATTTTAAAAGTAGAGAACATGCTTGTGCTTTTCTGCTTGAAAGTTTCAGCGATGATTATCCAGAAGAAGATATAAGTTATGCCAACGAACAGCTTGCCGATAATGATTATATCGAAAGCTATGGCGGTATTTATTCTTGTTGGTTTGAGGATTAATATATGGGGACAAAATTCGTTCTTACTTAGTTGATTCCTCGCGCAAATACTACTGATACATCAATCATTGCGGTAAGTGATACAGCAGAAAAACTTGAAGAATATATTAATAATATAGTCAAAATGGCTAAAGAATCACATGATGATGAAGAATATTTAAATTATTTCTCAGATACATTTTCAATTATAGAAGTGCAGTATGTGGGCTAATTATTTTAGCTCACATATTTTATTATTTGAAATTTTTTTAAAAATATGATATAATATTTATATAAAAGTAAGAAAGGATAAATTAAAATGTATATTTGTCCAACTTGTAATAAAGCTTTTGAAGATGCGGATATGATTGCTAAACATTCATTAGGATGTTGGAGAGATCATAATCCAAATCACAAATCTAAGCCTGCGCCACGCAGTGAAGATATTACGACTAGAGAAGTTGATAATAATGTTTTAAATTTCTTTGCGCTTTTGCAGAAAGGTTAATATGCAAGAAGTAATGCTTAAAACACATCTTATTGTAACAGATGTACATGAAGAATACATTGTTAAATGGTGTGGGAATATTATTAATACAGATCCATTATTTAAAAATGATATGCCAGTATTTATTCTTGTAAGTTCTAAAAAGCGTTTGGAATTAAATACTATTGATATGAAGTGGATCGAAGAAAATGCCAAGCGAATTAGCTGCCCTCGTGGAAGACAAGCTATTACAACTGATGTTACCCGTATTTATATCAAAGAAAAAAGTGGTAAAGAAACCTTTATTGGAAAAGTAATACATAACCATGTTAAACAGTATCAACAAATGTTTGATGCTTTTGAGAAAACTTGAAAATTTTATAAAAATATTATATAATATTTATAGAAAATAAGGAAAAGAAAGGATTGTGTTTCTTATGGATAGAAAAATTCTTGTTGCAAAATCATATCAGAATTTGCCGTTTGTTTCAGAACCATATATGGTTAATGGCCGTGAATATATTAAGGTGCGCCTGAAGAATGGTAGTATTAAGGCTGTCCGAAGCTATACTCCTGCTGAATATAAGAAATACAACCCTGAAGTTAAGATCATTCAGCCTGCGAAATCTCAGCGAGATATTTTTGGTTTTGGAGAAGCAGGCTATATTTGGCTCTTTAAAGGTGATACATATGGCGCTTTGAATTGGTTTAGAGAGCAGCCGACAAGATATAACACTTTCTTTGGTTGGTATTTGCCTTCTAATATTGAGATGCCATTGCCACTTCCTATCAATGTAACTCCTGTTCATCTGTTTTGGGATGATATTAAAGATCCTACTGACGAAAACAAGATGCGTGACCAGAAGGAAGTTAGAAAGTATGTCGA
>DFFQ01000176.1 GCA_002371025.1 Lachnospiraceae bacterium UBA3772
CAGTACAGAGTTGCTAAGCAGTCAGTTATGAGAGCTGAAGCTACAGCTTTCGCTGGCAGACGTGAGAAGAAGAGAGATTTCCGTTCACTCTGGATCGCTCGTATCAATGCAGCAGCTAGACAGAATGATATTTCATACAGCGTACTTATGCATGGTCTTAAGGCAGCTAATGTTGATATCAACCGTAAGATGCTTGCTGAGCTTGCAGTAAATGATGCTGAAGCTTTCGCTAAGCTTGTTGAAGTTGCTAAGTCAGCACTTAACTAATTTTAGAAAAGACTTTGAAATTATGACCCAGGTGTTTAGTGCCTGGGTTTTTAATTTATATATAAGTGGATTAAAAAATTTGTTTGTTTTTGTGGGATGAGGTTCTTAAATGGTATGATGTGTGAGGCGGAAAAACGCGTAAAATCAAGGGAAATTAAGGACTTTAAAAAAAATAAAAATTTTTTTTAAAAAAGTGTTGACACTAAGTACACACCGTGATAATATAATACCTGCGCTGAGGGAAACGGCAAACACGAAGAACACAGCGAACATAAGTAAATATGCGGGAATGCTGGAATTGGCAGACAGGCTAGACTAAGGATCTAGTGATGGTTTCGTCGTGAGGGTTCAAGTCCCTTTTCCCGCACTGTACTTTAAAAGGGATTGCATCATTGATGCGATCCCTTTATTTTTTGTAAAGGAGTAGTAATGAATAATAAGCATAAGAAAAAAAACTATGATCGTTTTGAAGACTGGGATATAGGAAGCTATGCGGATTCGATGGCTGCGATTATAATTCCGGCCTGTTCATTTATCTTTTCAAATAAATATTTTGATATTACAGCAACAAGGGCAGAGGTGTTTAAAAATGTATTGATTGGTCTCATCATATTTAAACTTGTGCTTACAATAATTGATTTATGTAATTATAAATATTATGGTGTGGAGAAACCTTGGTTATATAAAGAACGTTTCACGCCTGGATGGCCGGATTTCTGGGCACTGCTATTTTTAATAGCAAATATAGTATCCTGTGTGCTGTGTATAAGCCCAAATCTTGCTTTTTCAGGAGCTATGGGTAGAGGTATGGGGGCTGGTTTTATGATAGTTCTTTGCCTTACTGTTATTGTTGTAGGCAGAGATAGTTATGTCATGCCGGTTCATTTTATGACATTGACGATACTTTCAGCGGTTTCTGTTATAATGGCTATACTTCAGCATTTTAAGTTTGATATTTTTTATCTTAGAAAAGATATAGCAAAAGGACAGGGAGAAAAGTTTATTTCTTTATTTGGAAATATGAATACTTATGGATCCTTCCTGGCGCTTTCAATTCCAATATTCTTTGCAATTTTTATTTTTTCAAAGCATCATTTGTGGATGAAGATATCTTCGGGGATAATGCTGTTTATTATGGCTCTGGGGGTAATTCCTGCAAAGAGTGATAATGTTTATCTTGGAGTTGGGCTTGCTCTTGTAGTGCTTTTCTATATTTCTGTTTACTATAAGAAGACGTTGGAGTTCCTTATAAGTGTTACGATTTTTACTGCGGGACTTTATGTGATGGCAGTGGTGAGCCGGGCGTATGGAGGAAGTAAGAAAGCCATCAATGGTATTGCAGGATTTGTTGAAAATCCTAAAATGATGCTTATCCTTCCTGTTATTATGATTTTGATAACTGGCGCAGTGCTGTTGTTTAAAAAACTGAATAATAAGCTTTATAATAAGATTCAGTGTAAGAAGACACTCTGGATCATAACATTTTTGGGAATTGCATTTGTGGCGATAGTGATCTATATAGGTTCAAAGGGCAGCCACACTCAGATATTTAAATTTGATGATGACTGGGGAACTTACAGAGGCTTTATATGGAAGAGAAGCTGGAGGGCTTTCCTTGCTGGAACACCGCTTCAAAAAATCTTTGGATACGGAAATGATATGCTTCTTCCGGTAATGAAAGATATGTACTATGATGAGATGATCGCTCTTACTGGAAAGGTTTATGATAATGCACATAATGAATTTCTTCAGTATCTTGTAACCCTGGGGATTTTTGGAGCAGTGTCATATGTGGGACTTGTGGTTTCAACATTCATTTATCTGATAAGACGGCTTCATAGGGACCCGGCTCTAATAGCTTTACTTGTTGGGATTATAGGTTATTTAGGCGCAGGTCTTGTATATCTTAATCAGCCTATTACAACACCATTCTTATTTATTATGATCGCTCTTGGTGTCGGTCACGAAAGACATGTTGGCTGGGTTAGAGAAGATGATGATTTTTTTAATTATGAAGTCGATGATGATGAAGATGATGATGAAGACGATGAAGGCTATGAAGATGTAGTCTTTGAAGATGATGAAGTCGATGATGATGATGATGATGAAGAATGAATAAATATATAAAAAATGACTATTAAATTTAAATCGTCAATGTTATAATGACCACTGAACTAAAAATATTAAAGGAGAAATAATATGGGAGTATATGAAGAGTTAGTCGAGAGAGGACTTATAGCTCAGACAACTGATGAAGATGATATCAGAAATTTAATTAATTCAGGAAATGCAACATTTTATATAGGCTTTGATCCTACTGCAGATTCTCTTCATGTTGGACATTTCATGGCACTCTGTCTTATGAAGAGACTTCAGATGGCAGGTAATAAGCCAATCGCTCTTGTGGGCGGTGGAACAGGTATGATAGGTGATCCATCAGGTAGAACTGATTTAAGATCAATGATGACTATCGAACAGATTGATCATAACTGCGAATGTTTTAAGAAGCAGATGAGCCGCTTCATCGAGTTTGGTGAGGGTGAAGGTAAGGCTATGATGGTTAATAATGCTGACTGGCTTCGTGACCTTAATTTCCTTGATTTCATGAGAGATATCGGATCTTGCTTCTCTGTTAATGATATGCTTCGTGCAAGAGCTTACGTTAACAGAATGGAGAGAGGACTTACTTTCCTTGAGTTTTCATATATGCTTATGCAGGGCTATGATTTCTACATGCTCTATAATAAATATGGCTGTAACATGGAATTTGGTGGTGATGACCAGTGGTCAAATATGCTTGCTGGTACAGAACTTATCAGAAAGAAGCTTGGTAAAGATGCGTATGCCATGACAATCACACTTCTTACTAACTCAGAGGGTAAGAAGATGGGTAAGACAGCTAAGGGCGCTGTTTGGCTTGATGCTGAAAAGACATCACCATTTGAGTTCTACCAGTACTGGAGAAATGTCAGCGACGCAGATGTAATCAAGTTCATTAAGCTTCTTACATTTATTCCTCTTGATGAGATAAAGAAGATGGAAGAATGGAAGGATGAACAGCTTAACCGCGCTAAAGAAATTCTTGCATTTGAACTTACAAAGATGGTTCATGGTGAAGAAGAGGCGAAAAAAGCAGAAGCTGGAGCTAAGGCTTTCTTCGGAGCAGGAAATGCTGAGAATATGCCAATATTCGAACTTTCAGCTGATCTCTTTACAGATGATAAGATTGACTGCATTTCAGTTCTTACTGCTTCAAATCTTGTAAAAACAAGAAGTGAAGGAAGAAGAGCTATCGAGCAGGGCGGTGTGTCAGTGAACGGTAATAAGGTTACAGATGTAAAGGCTGAATTTACAAAGGCTGATTTTGCAGAAGAGTTCCTTATCCAGAGGGGTAAGAAGAACTTCCGTAAGATTGTTATAAAATAATTATGAAAGAATGTCCGGTGTGCACTGCCCGGACATTTTTTATTTCATTTTTTTCAGAATGTCGATTTTTTTTCTGACCTTCTTTTTTCTAAATGCTATCTGCTCGTTTATATAATGTCTTGGTAAACATTGGTTTATATAATCCAATAAGCTTATGTTGTAGATATTAGAAAGAGCATGGATCAATTCTGGAGTTGGATGTTTTACTCCCCTTTCTAGATTGCTGATTTCCTGCCTTTTTGTGTGTAGGAGATCTGCTAATTCTTCTTGAGTGATACAGTTAGATTCTCGAAGCGTTCTAAAAAGTGAGCCCCAGAATATTTTTGGATACATATTTTAATTATTGTTCCTTTCGCTTTTATATTTCGTTCGAACGCCATTTATGATATCATATTGATATTCTAAAAGGGGTTTTTGCGTCTGAGTTGTATAGACTGTGTTCGAAAGAGTACCCTTGTTGTTAAGGAGGAAGAAGTTGTGAGTCTTGCGGATAATCTTTTTATCTCAATGTGCCAGGATATAATTGAAAATGGAGTTAGTACAGAAGGTGAGAAAGTGCGCCCTAAATGGGAAGATGGCACATATGCATATACCATTAAAAAATTTGGTGTTGTAAACAGGTATGACCTGTCAAAGGAATTTCCTGCTATAACTTTAAGAAAAACATATATTAAATCTGCGGTTGATGAGCTTCTCTGGATCTGGCAGAAGAAGTCTAATAATATACATGATCTTAAGAGTCATGTATGGGATGAGTGGGCAGATGAAAATGGATCTATTGGTAAAGCTTATGGTTATCAGATGGGTAAAAAACACATTTATAAAGAGGGAGAATTTGATCAGGTAGACAGAGTCCTTTTTGATCTTAAGAATAATCCGTACTCAAGAAGAATTATGACAAATATGTATGTGCATGAGGATCTTCACGAAATGAATCTTTATCCATGCGCATATGGCGTAACATTTAATGTAACAGGCGACAGGCTTAATGCTATACTTAATCAGCGTTCTCAGGATGTGCTTGCGGCAAATAACTGGAATGTAGTTCAGTACGCAGCCCTTGTTATGATGATGGCACAGGTTACAGGATTTAAGCCGGGAGAGTTGGTGCATGTTATTGCAGACGCTCATATTTATGACAGACATGTGGATATAATAAAAGAGCTTATTCAAAGGCCAACCTATCCGGCTCCAAAGGTTACATTGAATCCTGAGATAAAGGACTTCTATCAGTTTACACCTGATGATTTCCTTGTGGAAGATTATGTAACAGGGCCACAGGTTAAAAATATACCAATCGCAGTTTAAGGAGGATGAGACATGATACTTATTGCATCAGCAGATAATAATTGGGGTATTGGAAACAAGGGAAGTCTTCTTGTGAGAATTTCTAATGACATGAAGAACTTCAGACGTTTAACAACTGGAAATGTCATTGTGCTTGGAAGAAAGACACTTGAAACATTTCCTAATGGACTTCCTCTTGCACAGCGTACCAATATTATCCTTACTCACAATGAGGATTTTAAGGCTAAAGATGCTGTTATCGTTCATAATCTTAAAGAGCTTTTTAAAGAGCTTAGCTATTATAAGAAAGATGAGATATTTATCGTAGGCGGTGAGTCAGTTTATAACCTCCTTGCTCCATATTGTGATAAAGCAATAATCACAAAGATTGATTATAAATATCAGGCAGATGCTCATATTCCTAATTTTGATGAGCTTCCAAACTGGGAAATGGTTGAAGAATCTGAAGAAGAGACCTGCTTCGATATCATTTATACTTATAGAACTTATGTAAATCATAATCCGCTTCCTATGGAAATCCAGCAGGGCGAGTAGAAGTTGATTTGGAAACTGAATAATAATGCACAATTTCCCTTCGTGAAATACGCTAGAATGCACAAAAATAGTTTGATTTATAGCGCTGATGTGCTATAATTTTAAAGGGTATGTTATTTTTATGCAGGTTATGGAGGGGGTAAATCTATGTCAAATAATATTTTAGTAACTACCGGATCATCTTTTCAGGACTACGAGATTACAGAATATCTCGGCGTTATAACAGGGCAGGGCGTTTTGGGAAGCAATTTTATCAAAAGTCTTACAGCCAGCGTTTCTGATGCTTCAGAACGTGAGAATGCAAAACTTGAGAAGTGTAGAGAAGATGCATCAGAAAAGATTGAGGCAGCTGCTGAAAAGCTTGGGGCTAATGCCATCATCGGTATGAGACTGACATATGCTTCCTGCGAAGGAGGTTCTTATGGAATCATTGCGTCAGGAACAGCAGTAAAGATTAAAAAGAAAGTTTGCCTTGAGAAGACAAGACATAAAGAGCTTGTGGTAACAAATTATTATCTCAGGGTTGTTCCAAAGCCGGTTAAGGTAATACTTGATGGCAATGTGAGAGAAGTTTTGATGAAGGTTCAGTTCTTTAATTATAATTTAGAGAATATACTTGCAATCAGAGCAAATCTGGAATTTACAAATCTTTATGATGAGAGATTAGTAATAAGAGATATAGATTTTACATTTGAAAAGGGAAATGTATCTCTTATCGAAGCAGAAGCAACTGATGCTAAGATTTCGATGAATGATATGCTTCTCCTTAAAGATGCAAAACTTACAATTAATAAATATGCTACTCCTAATGGAGTGTTTGCGGTAAATGATACTCCTGTAGATGTTACAATGTCTGCTAAGAGACTTATGGCATTTAAGGAGAGACATGGAATAGATGCAGTTGAAAAATATAAGAACGATGGAATGATCTGGACATGCATGTGCGGACATATCAATGAAGGCGGTGCCGAGGAGTGTAAGATATGTGGACGCAAGCAGTCGGAGATGAGAACTGAAGTTGGTTTTAATTATGATGATATGATCAGAAGAATGAAAAAGAGAAATTCAGTTACTGAGATCAAAGATGTTCTTATGGATTATATCAAAGAGATTGATTCGAAATATAGACTTGAACTCCTTGAGATCATGGAGTCAGGTATACAATATGAAAAGACCAGAGGTAATATGAAAGATACAGTTATCGAAAAGGTTGAGAAAGTCCTTGAAGACTGTCTTGCATAACAATCTGGAAATGAAAGAAATGTAAAGGTGGATAAGGTTTTGAGTGCTGGACTTAGTATGGCAAGCGTAAACAAAATAAAAGAACTGGCTTCAAGACATGAATATAATGTCGCAGTTGATATTCTTGATTCTCAGGAATTGGAGAAGTCTCTCAATCCACAGTTTTTACGTGTATGTGCAGAAGTATACGAAAATGTTGGAAGAATGAGGGAAGCCAGAGATCTTTATGTTAGGGCTCATTCCATAGCACCAGAAGCTAATTTGATCATTCTCAGTCTTATAAACTTCCATTTAAAGAGAGGTTTTTACAATCTGGCTGAGAAATATAAAGAACAGTTTATTGCCACATCACCATCGGAACGTGGGCAGATCAATGGACAATATATCTTCGATAAGGCAAATGGTGCTGATTTAAAGGATCTTTATAATATGCTTTTCCCATATTATAGAGATAATATGGATGAGAAATACAGTTTTGAGCTTTACCTTGTTGCAAAATTAGCCGGGGAAAAAGAGACAGAAGATATAGTATATAGTGATTATCTTGCTACATTTAAGAGAGGCGAATTCACAGATACTATAAAGAATATAAAAGAAGGTAAGGAAAAAGCTGAGGATTATTTTTATATTTATTCTTCAGAGAGAAGAATGGATGATGATCCTTCAGAAGAAAATATCCGTCTTCTTGAAAGAGATCAGCTTGAGAAGGACTATCTTAGAATGTATCCACCTGAAGAGGAAGCTATCATCCTTGAAGATGTAGTGGAAGAAAAGAAGCCTAAGGTTGCAAAAAAGAAAAAGAAAAATCAAAAGAATCAAAAAGATTCTTCTGATGATGCAGATAATAATGGTAGTGAAACAGATGATGACGCTGAATCAATAGATAACGGCGTTGAAAATAAATTAAAATCATTTATCAAAGACAAGTTTAAGAAGAAGACTGGCGATGGTAATGCTGCTGATGAGGAAACTGGTTTAGAGGAAGTTGAAGAAGGACAGCCTGTAAATCAACCTGATCCAGAAGGAGACAGCTTTATTGCCGGTATGGAAGAAAGCATAAAGAAAGGTCAGGCTGCAGAAGTTAAAGAAACCAGTGACAGCGGATCTATACTTGATGCGATTCTTGGAGAGAGGGGAAAGAAAACGGAATCTCAAACTGATGCATTTACTGCAGAAGCAGGTAGAGGCAGACAGGAGATGCGTGAATTAAAACCTGAATTCTCTCAGGATGACGTTCTTTCATTTGATTTTGATAGTGGTTTTGCTCCTGAATCAGAAAGCATTTCTGAGATGAGAGAAAGAGATACAGAGGATTATACAAATCCATTTGATATCATAAATGCTTATAAGATTGATGAACAGGAAAGAAAAGAATCTGCTGAAGCTCTGGAAAGAAAGACACCTGAGGATATCAGGATAGAGCTTGAGATAAATAATGTGGATGAACAGACTACTCCGGATGAAAATGTTAAGGAGCAGACATATACAGATCCTAGCGATATTGCCAAACAGACTCAGAGAGAAATTGATCAGCAAAAGGATGAGCAGGATATTAAGAATGCCGCTGACAGGATTAGTGGAGAAGCATCTGCAGAAGATATGTATCCGGATGACTTAAAGGTTGAGCAGATGGAAACATACTTCAGACCAGAGGCCGCAGAAGAAACTGTAACTGAAACAGTAGAGGAAGAA
>DFFQ01000241.1 GCA_002371025.1 Lachnospiraceae bacterium UBA3772
CTTACAGTTGCTGTTAAGAGAGCTAGACAGATCGCCCTTATTCCATACGTAGTAGAGTAAGAGTTTACATAGCCCATCGTCTTGCCAGAGGCAAGGTGATGGGCTGTTTTTATATCATCACAACATCTAGCAAGCCCTGCTTTTTGAGATCTTATTTCAATATGTTGTTTCGGTAGAAAAAATCCCTACAAGTAAAGAATGTTTTGTGTTATAATATCAAAGCCGAAAATTTTACGGTATAATAAAATGATTAATGATCAGGAGGAAACAAGATGATCCGTGCAAATGAAGACTATTTAAAACTCCCAGGCTCTTATCTTTTCTCAAATATTGCAAAAAAGGTAGCAGCGTTTACAGAGGCTAACCCTGATAAAAAGATTATCAGACTTGGTATCGGTGATGTAACTCAGCCACTTTGCCCTGCAGTTATCAAGGCACTTCACAGTGCAGTTGATGAAATGGCAGATAAGGATACATTCAGAGGATATGCACCTGATCTTGGATATTCATTCCTCCGTGATACTATAGCTGAAAAAGTTTATAAAAAACTTGGAGCAGATATAAGCAGTGATGAGATATTTATCAGTGATGGCGCAAAGTCAGATTCTGGTAATATTCAGGAAATCTTTACTCATGACACAAAGGTTGCTGTATGTGACCCTGTTTATCCTGTTTATGTAGATACAAATGTTATGTCAGGCCGTACAGGTGTTTATGATCAGAATACAGGTCTTTGGAGTAATGTGATCTATATGCCATGTACTGCTTCAAATAATTACTGCCCTGAATTCCCTAAGGAAGTTCCAGATCTTATCTATCTCTGCTTCCCTAACAATCCAACTGGAGCAACAATTACAAAGGCTCAGCTTCAGGATTGGGTTGATTATGCAAATAAGAATAAGGCTGTTATTGTTTATGATGCAGCTTATGAAGCATATATCAGTGAAGACGATGTTCCACATTCTATCTATGAATGTGAAGGGGCAAGAACATGTGCTATAGAAATCAGAAGTTTTTCAAAAAATGCTGGTTTCACAGGAACACGTCTTGGATATACAGTTGTTCCTTCAGATCTTAAGGATGCTGACGGTGTTGAGATAAGACAGCTTTGGGCTAGACGTCATGGAACAAAGTTCAACGGCGCTCCTTATATCATTCAGAGAGCCGGTGAGGCAGTATTCTCAGAAGAAGGACAGAAGGAAACAAATGAGCAGATAGCTTATTATATGAATAATGCCAAGGTTATCCTTGAAGGACTTAAAGCTGCTGGTTATACAGTATCTGGTGGTGTAAATGCACCATATATCTGGCTTAAAACTCCAGATAACATGACATCATGGGATTTCTTTGATTATCTTCTTTCAAATGCAAATGTTGTTGGTACTCCAGGTTCAGGATTTGGGCCTTCAGGCGAAGGATATTTTAGACTTACAGCATTCGGAACATATGAAAATACTGTAGAAGCAGTTGAGAGAATTAAGAATCTGTAATAGAATATAGAAGTAATAGTTAAAATGACCGGCTATTATGGCTGGTCATTTTTCGGCTTTATTATAGAAAGTTTATTCATTAATGGGGTGTTTTTATGACAAAAGAAGATCTTTCTTTTTTCAAAGGTAAGAAAATACTTATTACAGGTCATACCGGATTTAAAGGATCATGGCTTTCCATGATACTTATAATGTCAGGGGCCTGTGTTACAGGGTATTCACTTGAGCCACCGACTGAACCATCGCTTTTTAAATTGGCAGGCTTAGAAAATAAAATGAAATCTGTTACAGGAGATATAAGAGACAGGGATCATTTATTTAAAGTAGTGGAGGAAGTAAAACCTGAAATAGTTATTCATCTTGCGGCTCAGCCAATTGTAAGAGAATCCTACGTAGATCCTGTTTATACATATGAAACAAATGTAATGGGAACAGTAAATATCTGTGAAGCCGTGAGGAAAAGTGGGACAGTAAAATCCTTTTTAAATGTAACTACAGATAAGGTATATCTGAACCGTGAATGGGCCTGGGGCTATAGAGAGGATGAAATGCTGGATGGTTATGATCCTTATTCTAATTCTAAATCCTGTTCTGAACTTGTAACTCATTCATATATAAATTCATTCTTTAATGAGATGGGCATTGCAGTAAGTACTGCCAGAGCCGGAAATGTCATTGGTGGCGGTGATTTTGCAAAAGACAGGATAATACCTGACTCAGTCAGAGCTGCTTTAAGAAATGAAGATATCAAGGTTAGAAATCCTTATTCCATAAGACCTTATCAGCATGTTTTAGAACCACTCAGCGTATATCTTACTATTGTTAAAAAACAATATGAAGATAAGATATATGCAGGATATTATAATGTGGGACCGGATGATAAGGACTGTATCACCACAGGAGAACTGGTGGATTTATTCTGCAATAAATGGAATGAATTAAATAATGCTTCTCTTAAGTGGGAAAATGTATCTGATATTGGGCCTCATGAGGCAACATTTTTAAAGCTTGATTGTTCTAAGATAAAATCAGTATTTAAATGGAAACCTGTATGGGATATAGAAAAAGCAATTTATATGACTGCTAAATGGACGAAAGCCTATGCAGCAAATGAAGATATAGCATGTGAAATGACTTCTGAGATAAAGGAATTTTTTAGTTAATTAAGAGGAATATATTATGGGAAGATGGCAAAATGAAGAAGAGGCAAGAGAAGAGATAAAGTTACTTGTTTCTGAATTTTATAAAGAATTTAAAGAACCTGAACAAAATAAAGAATTTAAAGAAGGGGACAGGATCCCTTATGCATCAAGAGTATATGATGAAAAGGAAATGATGAGCCTTACAGATGCAACTCTTGATTTCTGGCTTACAGCAGGAAGATTTTCAGACAGATTTGAGAAAGAGTTTGCAGAGTGGATAGGAGTCAGATATGTAAATCTGGTAAATAGTGGCTCTTCTGCAAATCTCCTTGCTTTTGCAACACTTACATCACCTTTACTTAAAGAAAAAGCAATTAAAAGAGGCGATGAAGTAATAACAGTTGCCTGCGGATTTCCTACTACTATTGCGCCAATCCTTCAGTTTGGTGCAGTTCCGGTTTTTATTGATGTAACAATTCCTGAATATAATATAGATGTTAATAGGTTAGAAAATGCACTTTCTGAAAAGACAAAGGCTGTAATGATTGCTCATACTTTGGGAAATCCTTTTAATATAAAAGCAGTAAAAGAATTTTGCGAAAAGCATAACTTATGGCTGGTGGAAGATAACTGCGATGCTTTAGGATCTAAATATACAATTGACAAAGTGACAAAATATACAGGTACCTGGGGTGATATCGGAACCTCATCTTTCTATCCTCCACATCATATGACAATGGGTGAAGGAGGAGCTGTATATACAGATAATCCTCTTTTACAAAAAATCATAAGATCTATGCGTGACTGGGGAAGAGAATGTGTATGTCCTCCAGGAAAAGATAATCTTTGCGGACATAGATTTGATGGGGATTTTGGACTTCTTCCTCATGGATATGATCATAAATATGTCTACAGCCATTTAGGATTTAATCTTAAAGTGAGCGATATGCAGGCGGCCGTTGGAGTAGAACAGTTAAAGAAATTCCCTTCATTTATAAGGAGAAGAATTGAAAACTGGAACTATCTAAGAGAAGGTTTAAATGATCTTTCTGATAAGCTGATCCTTCCAAAAGCTGAAGAAGGAAGTGAACCATCCTGGTTTGGATTCCTTATTACTGTAAAGAAGGATTCAGAACTTGATAGAACAAAGATCACAAGATATATAGAAGACCATAACGTTCAGACAAGACTTCTTTTCAGCGGAAATATTACACTTCATCCATGCTTTGATTCCATAAGAGGAACCGACGCCTACAGAATAGTAGGAAGTATGGAAAATACAGATTTTATAATGAATAATACCTTCTGGATCGGAGTTTATCCAGGAATGACAAAAGAAAAACTGGACTATATGATAGCTGTAATACATGACGCAGTGAACGAAAAATAAATGTATGATAAACTAATGTGCATTTGTGATTTATTGACAATAAAACACATTTAACGTATAATTTTTGATGGATGTTGACTAAAAACGAAAACGTTTTTGGTTAAAAATTAATTAGCCATAATAGAATAATTATGGGATATATGGAGGTATAAATAATGGGATTTATTCAAGCATTCGCAGGCGCTCTTGGAGGAACATTCGCTGATCAGTGGTTAGACTTCTACGGACCAATGGAAGGTGTTTCAGCAACAGCAGGTATATTCCCTGGTTATCCAATGGGTCGTAACAATGGAAGAGGAGCTAATTATAAGGGAAACGAGAATATCATTACAAATGGTAGTAAGGTTATTGTTCCTGAAGGAACAGCTCTTATCACAATGCAGGATGGGGCAATCACAAATGTAATCACTCAGGTTGGTGGTTATATTATGGCAAATGATGATCCTAATGCTAAGTCAATCTTTGCAGGTGACGGATTCATAGATTCACTTGTAAAGTCAACATGGGAAAAGGTTAAGTTTGGTGGTGTTCCAAATACACAGCAGCTTCTTTTCTATGTAAATCTTAAGGAAATCCCAAATAATAAATTTGGTACACAGTCAGAAATCTATTGGGATGATGCATTCTTTGGAACACAGGTTGGTGCATTAACAAGAGGTACATATACTCTTAAGATCACAGACCCAATCCTTTTCGCAAAGAATTTTGTTCCAGTTAAATATCTTACAGCAGGTGCAGAACCATTTGATTTTGCAGATATGGATAATGAAGCTGGAGAGCAGCTTTTCAACGAAGTAGTTGGAAGCCTTTCAGCAGCATTTTCTAACTATACAAATGATCCTTCTAAGGGAAATCGTATGACAAAGATCCAGGGTGATCAGATCGGTTTCGCTCAGGCATTATCAAAAGCAGTAGATGATGGTTATCAGTGGAAGCAGGACAGAGGTCTTGAAATCGTAAAGGTTGCCATCACAGCAATTGAATATGATGATGACACAAAGGAAATGATGAAGGATGTCAAGAGAGCAGACGCTCTTTCTGGCGCAAGAGGAAATTCATTCATGCAGCAGTCAGTTGCAAGAGGTATGCAGGCAGCTGGAGAAAATGGTGGCGGCATGGGCATGGCATTCATGGGAATGGGCATGGGTGCTGCAGGCGGCATGATGAATGGAATGCAGCAGCCTAATAATCCTAGCACATATCAGCCAAACTTTGGTGGACAGCAGATGCAGCAGAATCCATATGGACAGCCAATGCAGCAG
>DFFQ01000191.1 GCA_002371025.1 Lachnospiraceae bacterium UBA3772
ACTGCCTTGAATGGCTTCCTATTTATTTTGGAATACTTAAAACAGGAGCTATTGCAGTTCCTCTTAATTTCAGATATGCATCTGATGAGATAGAATATTGCGTAGATCTTGCAGATGTGGATGTTCTTTTATTCGGACCTGAATTTATCGGAAGAGTAGAAGAGATAGCTGAAAAGATCTCAAAGAACAGATTGCTGTTTTATGTAGGAGAAGGATGTCCTACATTTGCTGAAGACTATAACAGCCTTGTAGCAAACTGCAGCAGTATGAATCCTGATATTCCTATTATTGATGATGACTTTGCAGCGATATATTTTTCATCAGGAACTACAGGATTCCCTAAGGCGATTTTGCATAAACATAGAGCGCTTATGCATTCGGCCCGGGTGGAACAGAATCATCATGGACAGACAAAAGATGATGTATTCCTTTGTATTCCACCTCTTTATCATACAGGTGCAAAGATGCATTGGTTTGGCTCTCTTATTTCAGGAGGAAAGGCAGTTCTTCTTAAAGGAACAAAGCCTGAAGACATCCTTGAAACAGTAAGTAATGAGAAATGTACCATCGTATGGCTTCTTGTTCCTTGGGCTCAGGACGTACTTATGGCGCTTGAATCAGGAAAGCTTGATAAGGATAAATATACCTTAGATCAGTGGAGACTTATGCATATAGGTGCTCAGCCGGTACCTGCAAGTCTTATCCAGAGATGGTTTAAGATATTCCCTAATCAGCAGTATGATACAAACTATGGCCTTTCGGAATCTATAGGACCAGGATGCGTACATTTAGGCGTTGAAAATTCCGACCACGTTGGTGCTATCGGAGTTCCGGGCTATGGCTGGGAAGTTGAGATAGTAGATGAAGAAGGAAAGCCTGTAGAAAAAGGCGAAGTAGGCGAACTTATCGTTAAGGGCCCTGGCGTTATGATCTGCTATTATAAGAACAAAAAGGCTACAGATGAGACAGTAAAAGATGGCTGGCTTTATACAGGAGATATGGCTCAGATGGATGAAGATGGATTTATCTGGCTGGTTGATAGAAAGAAAGATGTTATCATCAGTGGTGGTGAGAATATCTATCCTGTACAGATTGAAAGCTTCATTATGAAGAATCCAAAGGTTAAAGACGTAGCTGTTATAGGTCTTGGAGATGAAAGACTTGGAGAAATCTCAGCAGCTATCATTGAATTAAAAGAAGGAATGATAGCAACAGAAGAAGAAATAAATGAATTCTGCTTAGATCTTCCAAGATATAAGAGACCTCGTAAGATAATCTTTGCAGAAGTTCCAAGAAATGCTACCGGTAAGATCGAAAAGCCGAAGTTAAGAGAAACTTATGGAGCACTTAATCTTGTAGCAAGAGAGAATCGCTCCTGAAAAAAATAAAATAAAAATTGAGAAACGGTGAAGGCGCGAAAACGTTTCTGGCTGTTGGAAAGAGAACATTTTGAGGAAACTCATGTTCTCTTTTTTGCTGCCAAAAAAACTTCAACAGTCAAAATTACCAAAAAAAAGATAAAAAAGCGCTTGTAGCCAGTGAAAAATTTTTTTTTGTTGTAAGAAAGTTACAAAAATGTATAAACTGCACAAAAACTCTTTCCAAATTTGTAAAAATGTGATATTATAACATCATCAGTTAGATGATTATTTGTTGGGGTTAGAAAACATAAAGTGAGAAACTTTTTAAACTGTCAGGCATGGAGAAGGGCCTGACAGTTTTTTTATGCGAAGCCGAGCGAACGTAAGTTCGCGAGATGCTTAGCGGAATACTTTGGAAAGGCCGCAGCAGATGTTTTCTAATTGTTTACATCTAGTTCATACTCTCATCATGTAAATGATATATAATCACACTAGCTTAATGGGACTATTCCATCAGCGATTGGGGAATGTTTATTTGAATTGATCTGTGGAGGCATCTTATTGTGATCGAGGCAAAGGGACTTGTTAAAAGATTTATAAAAAATGAGCAGAAGATCAAAAGAGAATTTGCTGCAGTTGATAATATAAGTTTTAAAGCTGATAAGGGGGAAATAGTTGGAATCCTTGGACCTAATGGTGCAGGAAAGACAACTCTTCTTCGTATGCTGGCCAGCCTTCTTGAACCATCGGAAGGACAGGTTGATATATCCATAGATGGTAAAATCATTAGTAAAATTCAGGAAAAGAAAAAACATATAGGATATCTATCTGGAAATACCAAATTGTATGGAAGATTCTCTACAAGAGAAATGCTTTATACGTTTGGAAGATTGTATGGACTTTCGGATGATGATCTGGAAAAAAGAATAGAGGAGATAATTAAATTACTGGATCTTTCTTCTTTTATTGATAACAGGATAGAGAAATTATCTACGGGACAGAATCAAAGAGCGTCTGTTGCAAGATGTCTTATACATAGTCCGGAAATATATATATTTGACGAGCCGACTCTTGGGCTTGATATTATATCAAGTTCTTCTATGATAGAATTTATGAAGAAAGAAAAGCAAAACAAAACCATTATTTATTCCACTCATTATATGGAAGAAGCAGAATATCTCTGCGACAGGATAATGATGATGAATAATGGACATGTGATCTGTGACATGTCTCCGGATAAACTAAAAAAAGAAACGGAGACTAAAAATATGAGAGATGCATTTTACAGCATAATAGAGAGTGAGGGGATTCTTTATTAAAAACAGGATTATTCATACACTTTTTAAAAAAGAAATACTTGATGTGCTGCGTGATAAAAAAGCTGTTATTATGATGCTGGGAGTTCCACTTCTTCTTTATCCTCTTATATTTTTTGGAGTTATTGGAGTAATGAGCTCTGTTCAGAGCAAAATGAATTCAAGACATTATAAAGCTATAATCGACGCAAATGATGATGGCGCTTTGGTTAAGATGCTAAAAAAATATGCCGATGATGGAGATCAGGAGACTGGCATCATAGAACCTGTTTCCAGAGCAGATTATCCGGATCCCATAAAAGCTCTTTCTGAAGAAGAGATAGATGTTTATGTAATAACAGAAAAGGATGACACAAAAAACACTTATAGGATCTTTTATTTATCATCCATAACAAATTCTGATTATGCAAAGAACATTGTGGAAAAGGCAGTAAAGGAAATAAAACTGAATATCACGAAAGAAAGACTTGAAGAAGTAGGAATGAATTCAGATATAATCCTTGAACCTATTGGAGTTAAATTTACAGATACCTCTTCTAAAGAGCAAAATATTGGTAAATTCCTTGGAATGTTCCTTCCGATACTTCTTGTTATAAGTCTTCTTATGGGAACAGTATATCCTGCAATTGATGTAACAGCTGGAGAAAAAGAAAGAGGAACTTTAGAGACGCTTCTTACACTTCCTGTAACCAATGCTGAGATAATAATATCCAAGTTCCTTACAGTTGCAGTGATAGGTCTTATATCAGCGGCCCTTAATATTGCATCCATCAGCAGCATAGGAATTTACATTTACAGGGTTACAGTAAGTTTAAATGAAAGACTCAGACTTAATATGGGACATTTTAATCCTGCAGTTATACTTACTGCTTTGGTTATAATTGTCTTTTCACTGTTTATCAGCGCTATTGTAATGTGCGTTACTTCATTTGCCAAGTCCTTTAAGGAAGCAAATAACTATATAACTCCCCTTACAATAGTTGTAATGCTGACGGGATATGTGGGATTTATCCCTAATATGGAACTGACACCAAAGGCGGCTATTATTCCAGTGGCAAATGTAATCCTTGTTATTAAGAACATATTTATGTTCAATTATGATTTTAAAATCCTTGCCATTGTTATAATAAGTACTTTTATCTATACGGTGATTGCAGTGTTTTTCTTATGCAGGATGTATAGTAGTGAGAGACTTCTCTTTGATGAAGGAAGATTCAGTCTTCAAATTTTTGAAAAGAGAAAAAATATGGTACCGGGAGGAGTGCCAACTTCAGGAGATTCCTGGTTTGTTTTGGCGGTAGTGCTTGTACATGTACTCTATGTAGGAAGTCTGGCACAGCTTAAATATGGCAGGGCTGGTGTTTACATCATTCAATCCATAATACTTTTTGTACCGCTCATATTTGCAATCTATACCAAGAGAGATTTTAAGAAAACCTTTAGTATCAGGAAGGCTGGGGTGGTTTCATATCTTGCGGCCATTGTGCTTATGACAGGAACAATACTTGTTGGTATGATAATCACTGAATTTATGACGGTGGTTTTTCCTGATGAAGCCACAAATGTAGCAAATGCTCTTTATGTTTCTCTTGTGGGTGACGACTTCTGGGAGACTCTTGTTCTTACAGCAGTGATACCATGTATAGCTGAGGAAATGTTATTCAGAGGTTTCTTACTATCAGGATTCAGATCCAGATTCAGGGCAGTATATGCGATCCTTATTGTTTCGGCAATATTTGGACTATATCACATGAGCGTGGTAAGATTCTTTACCACAGCCCTTATGGGAGCTGCATTATGCAGCGTTGTATATTATACAGGAAGTATATTCCCTGCTGTGCTGATGCATTTTTATAATAATGCCATTGCTGCAGCCAATATGTATCATCCGGATATGCTTGAGAGGATATTCCCTATTGCCTATGGAGATATACAGATTATTGGATTGCTGATTGTAGTATTTATTGGAATCTTGCTTATTTATGCAGGAATAGCTATACTAAACAGGATACATGCTAAATTAATTAAACAGGATAGTAAATAAAGATAAAATGGATTATAACAATTACGATATTAGAGAAAAGAAACGCAGAAGAAGAAAAATCGAAACGACTATAATCAAAGGGCTTATAATTTTTACCTTGGGAACGGTAGTGGGATTTTTTGCTGGCAAAGTGATAAAAAATAAAATAATGGACAAAGCTCTTCCTATACCGGAGAATGCATTGGGAGATACCATAGTATTTGATGCACCAGATGATATAAGAAAAATGGTGGAAGAGAATTATTATAGTTATATAAAGAAAGCATATATCTTATTTGGGGATTATCCGGATTGTGAGATGTATAAGATAAGTGACAAAGTAAAAAGAGATGATTATGATTTTGAGAATCATTTCTATGTAAAGTCAGGAGAAGCTTACGTAAATTATTATCCGGAATCTGAGGATAAGCCTGAAGGAGAGATTGCTATTGATATTTCAGGATATCAGGGAACTATTGACTGGAAGCAGGTTAAAGAAGCTGGTGTTTCTGTAGCAATAATCAGAGCTGGATTTAGAGGATATGGTGAAGCCGGTTCATTAAATGAAGATGAAAACTTCAAGGAATATATGGATGGGGCTCAGGCAGCTGGAATAAAGACAGGAGTTTACTTCTTCTCCGAGGCAGTTAATTATGACGAAGGCGTAGAGGAAGCGAAATTTGTTCTTAATATGTGTAAAGGTTACAAGATAACAGAACCGATTGTTATGGATGTTGAATATGTGGACGGAGTTGATTATGCAAGAGCAAATGAAATCTCTTCTGAAGACAGGACCCAGGCGGTAAAAGGATTCTGTGAGACAATCAAAGCTGCAGGATATACTCCAATGATCTATGCAACAGAGAGTTATTTTGTAAGGCATATGAATATTGAAGAGATAGGTGATTATGAATTCTGGCTTGCTGCTTATTATACACCTGATTTTCCATATCATGTAGAAGCCTGGCAGTATTCTCCATACGGACTTGTTCCGGGGATAGACGAGAATAATGTAGACCTTAATGTATGGCTTAGAAATAAAAAATAAAATTTAACTTTAAAAAAAGTAGTTGACAAGAGTGATATAAAATGGTAATCTTGTTCACGGTGAACTGCCGTAGACAGTAGGTGCTTAAAAAAGCGTAAAACATTCTTGTTGCCTACCGAGGAAAGTCTTTATTAAAGAATTTTTCGTCCTTGTAGATACGGTGTATTTACAAGGACTTTTTTTGTAAAGCCTATGCGCAGTCATTAATTTATAAGGAGGTGCGCTACAATGGCAAAGATTGAACAGAAGAAGCCTATAGTTGAAGAGATTAAGACTTACATCGATGGTGCTGCTTCAGTAGTTCTCGTTGATTACCGTGGACTTACAGTTGAGCAGGATACTGAACTTCGTAGAAAAGCAAGAGAAGCCGGTCTTGTATATAAAGTATACAAGAATACAATGGTTAAGTTTGCAATCGAAGGAACACCATTTGAAGAGTTAGGTAAGGATCTTGAAGGACCTACAGCTGTAGTTATTTCTAAAGACGATGCAACAGCTCCAGCTAGAATCATGGCTGAAGTTGCTAAGAAAGCAGATAAGCTTGAGTTAAAGAGTGGTATCGTTGAAGGTACATACTACGATGCAAAGGGAATCCAGGTTATCGCTCAGATCCCTTCAAGAGAAGAACTTCTTTCAAGACTCGTTGGTTCTTTACAGTCACCTATCGCAAATCTTGCTCGTGTTATCAAGCAGGTTGCTGAAAAAGGCGACAACGCCGCTGAGGCATAATTTTAATTAATTAAGAATAATATTTTTATAAAATGGAGGATTTTAAAATGACAGTTGAAGAATTAGTAGCTGAAATTGACAAGTTATCAGTACTTGACTTAAATGAACTTGTAAAAGCAATCGAAGAGAAGTATGGTGTTTCTGCAGCAGCAGGTGTTGTAGTTGCAGCAGCAGGTGCTGGCGCAGCAGCAGCTGAAGAGAAGACAGAGTTCGACGTTGAGCTTACAGAAGCTGGCGCTAACAAGATCAAGGTTATCAAGGTTGTTCGTGAGTTAACAGGTCTTGGTCTTAAGGAAGCTAAGGAAGCTGTTGAGTCAGCTCCAAAGGTACTTAAGGAAGCTGTTTCTAAGGAAGAAGCTGAAGACATCAAGACAAAGCTTGAGGCTGAAGGCGCTAAGGTTACTCTTAAGTAATTTATCCTTAAATAATCTGTCTTATGACAAAAAAAGATCCGGCAGGAAACTGCCGGATTTTTTTTACTGCTGCATTTCTTTAAAAATATAAAGATTCTTAAGAAGGTATTTCTTATTATTCATTACATATTTATAAAATGGATCCTCGGTATTATTTTCGTATCCATCCTCTACAAGTGAACTTCCAAGAATTTCAAATATACCTGCAACCTTTGCGCCCTGTGGCTCAACTGTTGCATTTTCTCTGTAATGCATCTCGTTGTCAAGGCCTACTATAAGTCTTACAATTTCAGGAACAAGAAGATTGCCTTCACTATCCAGCCAGCCTTTTTTTGCAACAGCTGCATCAATAGTTTCAGTTGTATATTCATCATCGAGACATTTTTCTAACATATCAAGATCTTCAGTTTCTAACTGTTTTCCTGAAGCTATAAGATATGCCACCATATCAACAAGATCATTTTGTAATACCTTTCTTAATGGTGTCTCGTCCTTTTGTCCAAGATCTTTAAAAATGCCCTGTGGTCTGAATATGGTATCTATAAGTTCAAATGTATCATACCATCCAAAGAGCATGTCCATTGAATCTTCATTCATGTATTTATCCTCACTTTCATATATTATTTCCTTAAGATTTTAACATAAAAACAGATGGATTGAAAAGTGAATGGACGGCTTTATTTATTTTTTGACACATTTTATTCAGTGGAATATAATAAATTATAGGGTTAAAGCAAATTGGGTTATTTAATAAATTATATAAGGGGGATATTCATGTTAGAAAAGATAAAGAAGTGGACGGGCCTCGAAAAAAGAAATCCATATATTAATGAATATTTTGAAAGAAGTAATTTAAGAGCCAGTGTTTACATGGCTATTATTGTTGTGGTTTTAGAAGGGTGGATGTTAAAAGAATTAACGGATCTCGTTATTAAACTTAGCCCTACTGTAGAAAAAATGAGAGATCCATATTGGTTATTTACTCATTATGGAAGATATGGATGGTTATTTTTACTGGGTATAATCATTCTTATCTATACCGGGCTGTTTTTTTCGGGTAAGAAAGTAAACAGGGTAGTGGGGCATGTGCTTATCTGGGTTTTTGCTATATCCTGTATCTTATTTGGTATATATGTAGGTTATCATGATTATGAGGAAGGTGAGCAGATCCTTACATTCCTTACCATGACAACATTTACTCTTTGTCTTTTAGTGTGGAGACCTATCATTTCTTTTTCTATTTCCGCTTTAAGTTTTGGTGGCTTCTATTATCTTATCAATAGTCATCTTGAAGTAAGCCGTGCAACAAAATTTAATCTTCTTACCATGTGGATAGGAACTCTCACAGTTGCCGTCAGTATTTATTTCCAGCGTTACATTGAAGCAAAAAAAGATGAAAATCTTGAAATAGTAAATAAACATCTTAGATACATTTCAGATTATGATGAACTTACAGGACTTCACAATCTGAGATATTTTACTATGCATATACATAAAAAGATTGAAGAGATCAAGTCAAATGGAAAAGAGGCAGCAATTCTTTATCTCGATATTGAAAACTTCAAATCTTATAATGACAGATATGGATTTGATGCAGGAGACGAACTCCTTTCTAAGTTTGCTTCTATAATTAAGGAGAAATTAGATGAGGAAGACGTTGCTCGTTTTTCGGATGATCATTTCCTTGTTATGACAGAGTTTGATGAAGGAAAAAGGATTGCAGATGAACTTTCTAAGGCACTTAAGGAATTAAGCCCCCATGTTCGCCTTGAATTAAAGGCAGGTGCTTATAAGATAAATGAGTCCGAAGAAGACATTGCCCGTGCATGTGATTATGCAAGAGTAGCTTGCAATGAGACAAAGAGAAAGTTTGATGTATCATTCTTTGTTTTTGATGAAAAACTTGGAAATGATATGAATAGAAAACAGTATATTATCAATAATATTGATAAAGCTATAGAAAATGAACATATTAAGGTTTATTATCAACCTATTGTGGATAGCAAACTTGGTACAATGTGTGGTATGGAAGCTTTGGCAAGATGGGATGATCCAGATCTCGGACTTCTCCCTCCATATCAGTTTATTCCTGTGCTTGAAGAATACCATGAAATTGGTAAGCTTGATCAGGAGATCATGAGACAGGTCTGCAGAGATATAGATAAAGCCAAAGGAACTGCACTTGAGAAAATTCCTGTATCCTTAAATTTCTCAAGAATTGATTTTGATCTTTATGATGTTCCAGCTGTTCTTCTTGAAACAGCTAAAAGATATAATGTAAACTGTGACATGCTTCACGTTGAAATTACTGAGAGTGCTCTTAATGGTGACATGGAAGGACTTAAGGCTACCATGGATGTTATAAGAAAAGAGGGATACACTCAGTGGCTTGACGATTTTGGAAGCGGTTACTCTTCACTGAATGTCCTTAAGGATTACAAGTTTGACGTATTAAAAATCGATATGGTATTCCTTAAAGGGTTTGATACAAATCCTGAGACAAAGACTGTTATCGAGAGTATTGTTAAACTTGCAAAGACTCTTAACATGAAGACTCTGACAGAAGGTGTTGAGACTAAAGAAATGTATGAGTTCCTGAAATCCATCGGATGTGATATGTGTCAGGGATATTATTTCGGAAAGCCAGAACCTATTCAGAGGATTTTTGAAAGAATTGAGAAGAATGAAATTGGTGTCTAAAAATTTAATGATTCATAAAAAATAATCCTTGATTTTTATTTCTCAAAATGTTATAGTAATAAACTGTCATTATAGGCTAGTATGGTCTTTTGTACCGTTTTATTAGTCTTTAGATTTCGTGCGCCTAAAAATGGCTTAAAATAAGCGTTTTTTAAGCTTTTTGATTCGCAGGAAATTGACAAATATATACAAGGGGTGAAAAACACGTCAATGAAAAAGTACAGAATGCATCCTATTAAATCTGGTAGAAGCATACGTATGAGTTTTTCCAACAAAAAAGAAGTGTTGGAAATGCCAAATCTGATCGGCGTACAGGTAGACTCTTATAAGTGGTTTCTTGACGAGGGCTTAAAAGAAGCTTTCGACGATATATCACCTATAGTTGATTTTACAGGTAAGCTGAGCCTTGAATTTGTGGATTATGAACTTTGCACAGATGAGATCAAATACAGTATCGAAGAGTGCAAACAGAGAGATGCCACATATGCTGCACCATTAAAGGTGAACGTACGTCTGCGCAATAGTGAGACTGGTGAGATCAATCAGCATGAAATCTTCATGGGTGATCTTCCTCTTATGACACAGACTGGTACCTTCGTTATAAACGGAGCAGAAAGAGTAATCGTCAGCCAGTTGGTTCGTTCTCCTGGCATTTATTATGCAATGGATCACGATAAGACAGGTCTTCCATTATATTCATGTACAGTTATTCCTAACAGAGGTGCATGGCTCGAATACGAGACAGACTCAAATGGAATTTTCTGGGTACGTGTTGATAGAAATAGAAAGGTACCTATCTCAGTGCTCCTTCGTGCACTTGGACTTGGTACAGACGAAGAAATTCTTGATCTTTTCGGAGATGAAGAAAAGCTTCGCGCAAGCTTTGAAAAGGATCCTTCAAAGACATATGAAGAAGGTCTCCTTGAACTTTATAAGAAGATGAGACCAGGCGAACCTCTGGCTGTTGAAAGCGCAGAAGGTCTCGTTAATGGTATGTTCTTCGATGCAAGAAGATATGATCTTGCAAAGGTAGGACGTTATAAATTCAATAAGAAACTCGCTTTAAAGAACCGTGTTAAGAATCTTATCCTTGCTGAGGATGTTAT
>DFFQ01000125.1 GCA_002371025.1 Lachnospiraceae bacterium UBA3772
GGAACCTACTATGTATGGTATAAGGTAAAAGGTGATAAGGATCATTTAGATTCTGAACCTGTCTGTGTAGAGGCAGCTATAGCAAAGCGTAATGTAACGCTTACATCAGCAGAAGACAGTAAGGATTATGACGGAAAACCATTAACTAATAATAATATTACTGTAACAGGTGACGGATGGGCAGAAGGAGAAGGGGCAACTTACAATGTAACCGGTACCCAGACACTTCCAGGAGCTTCAGATAATGGATTTACTTATACGCTTAATAATAATACTAAAGAATCTAATTACAATATTAGCAAGGTAATTAACAAGCTTACAGTTAATGACAGAACTGAAAAATATGAGATAAATGTTGAGGTAAATAGTGACAATGTTACATATGATGGAAATGAACATGAAGTTTCAGGTTTTAAAACACTTGAGTTTCTATGTGATGATGTGACATATACTGTATCAGGGCTGAGTGCTTCTGTTATAGGAACAGATGCCGGAACATATGATGTTGTTGTAACAGGAACTCCTTTAGTTAAGAATAGTGATGATAAAGATCTGACTAAGCAGTTTATAGTTAATATAGTTCCCGGACAATTGGTTATAGATACAAGAAATGTTTCATTTACATCCGCTTCAGAGACAAAGCAATATGATGGAGAGCCACTTACAAATGATAATGTCGAGATTACAGGTGATGGATTTGCAGAGGGAGAAGGAGCATCATTTGATGTTACCGGAAACCAGCTTGTTGTTGGAAGCAGCGCAAATACATTTACATATACATTAAATGAAGGTACAAATCCTGACAATTATAGTATAACCTCGCAGGAAGGTACATTAACAGTAACTAACAGATTGGCTAAGTATGAGATCATTCCGAAGGCAAATAGTGGTGAATTTACCTATGATGGAAGTGAGCATTCTGTAACAGGCTTTGTGACTGATACATTTGAGGTAGCCACAGATGATGAAACTACTCATATCTATACTTTATCGGGTCTGACAGCAGAGGGCATAGGTACTGATGTCGGTGAGTATACTGTAAATATTACCGGAACACCTGTTGTTATTGATGCGGAAGGAAATGATGTATCAAGTGAATTCAGTGTTACCCCGGTAGCAGGAAACATAGTAATTAATAAGAGAAATGTAACACTTACATCAGCATCAGACAGTAAGGCTTATGATGGAAAAGAACTTACAAATGCAGAAGTAACAGTTTCCGGTGACGGATGGGCAGAAGGAGAAGGGGCTGAATATAAGGTGACAGGAACAAGAAAACTGCCGGGTGAAACCAGGAATTCATTTACATATACTTTGAACGAAGGAACAAATGCAGATAATTATGAAATCACATCAGTAGAAGGAATACTTACTATTACAGATAGAAAAGCTGAAGATGAAGAAGGCTCTGACAAAGATGTAAGGTATGAAATTACCGTTGTAGCAAACAGTGGTAATTTCACATATGATGGTACAGAGCATGAGGTATCAGGTATTGAGTCTACAGAATTTATAATAAATGATGTGACATATACCGTATCAGGGCTTGAAGCATCAGCTAAGGGAACTGAAGTCGGAACATATCCGGTAAAGATTTCTGGAACCCCTGTTGTTACTGATGCGGACGGAAATGATCTTACAAAGCAATTTACAGTTTATACAAAAGGAGGATCGCTGACAGTAGTAGAGAAAACAGTAAATCCGGAAGGGGACATCAGATATAGCAATTATTCCGGTGATAGAGCTGTTTGGACAAAGGGCTCTAATGCAGGATGTGAATTTGTATTTAAGAGATCTGTGGATGATGAGCTTACATTTGGCCACTTTACAGGTATTGATGTAGAAAGTAAAGCTGTAGATGCATCAAACTATACTGCTGTAAGCGGTAGTGTAGTTATAACACTTAAGCCGGAGTATCTTGAAACACTTGCTGTAGGAGATCATCTGCTTACTGCGAACTTTGATGACGGTAACTCTGTTACAGTAAAATTCACAATAAAAGAAAAATCTGAGGAAAAGAAATCAGATACTACTCTTAATAATAAAAAGGCTGATGTTACGCCAGAAACGGGTGATACAGTTAATGTACAGCTGATTTTCCTTGTTATGGTATTATCAATGTGCGTTATCTTTGTATTATGCAATCTCCGCAGTAAACTTGATGAAAAGAAGCGCAGGAGATAAGTATAAATAAATTATTTCATAATATAAACTGCAGAGTCCTATATAAAGTATCTCCAACCAGTTCCAATAAAAAAACAGGCACAAAGTCTTATATAAAGTTAACAAACCAGTAAAAATAAAGACGCGAAAGAATTCCTCCAAAGGGTTAATTTAACCGCTGGAGGAATTGCTTGAGCGTCTATTTTATTTTTACATTTGCGTCTATTTTTTTTGTCCGTACGTCGATTATTTGTCTTCGCAACTTTTTTTCCGAGATTAATCTATTTTAAGAATGTATTATATAAACATCCGATGAGGAACAGCAATTAAATGATTTCAATAGCTGTAAAAAATAAGGGGAGATAGCTCAAGTGGTAGAGCAACGAAAAAAAAGGTGTAATGACTGTTACACTAACAGCAATTGATCACAAGATTAAGGTTTAGTTTGTTGAAGGTTCAAGCCCTTCTCTCCCCACTAATGGGATGCTAACAGCAATTATTTTCTACTTCACATAGAAAAATGCGTCCTGATACCTTTCTGGATTTGAAAGTGTATCAACAGTTTATTTTGGAAAGGTTAAAAAGGTAAGAAAAGATGAATTTTATAGATGCATTAAAGAATGAAGGAAGAAAGACATTTACAGAGAATGGTGCTAGTGCATATAACACTTCAGGCAACGCCTGCGTTGATCTTTTTGGTTCAATAGGTTCTCTTAGAAATAGAAATGAATCTGAGATCGAGAGTTTATTTGTTGAAGCTTTTAAGGAAGATAAGTTACTGGCAACAAAGATGCTTTTTTATGCTAGAGATATAAGAGGCGGTCTTGGAGAAAGAAGAGTTTTCAGAGTACTTATCAAGTATCTTGCTAATAATCATAAGGAGGCGATCATTCCAAATCTTGATCTGATAGGAGTATTTGGTCGCTATGATGATCTCTATTGTCTTATAGACACACCTGTAGAAGAAGAGATGTGGGCTGTAATGAAGACACAGCTTGAAGAGGATATTGCAAATTATAAAGAGAAAAATGCCATTTCCATGCTTGCTAAGTGGATCAAGACTCCTGATGCAAGCAGCCAGAGAACAAGAACTCTTGGAATAAAGACTGCAATTAAGCTGGGATATTCTGTATATGATTTTAAGCGTATCCTTAGAAAACTCCGTAAGCATATTGGAATAGTTGAAACATATATGTCTTTGGGCCAGTGGGATAAGATCAAATATTCCGCCGTACCAAGCCGAGCTATGATGATATATAGAGATGCATTTCTTAGACATGACGAGGAAGGATTCTCTGATTTTATCCAAAAGGCTGTAAAGGGAGAGGAAAAGATCAACTCTTCTACATTGTATCCTTATGACATAGTTGAAAAGATCCTTTATAAGAAAGGATATGATGATACACTTGAAGCTCAGTGGAGACAGCTTCCAGATTATGTAGAAAATGGAACTAATGCCATAGTTATGGCAGATGTTTCTGGTTCTATGACATGTGCAAATGGAAGACCGCTTGCTTCTTCAATAGGACTTGCAATGTATTTTGCCGAGAGAAATGTTGGCGCATATCACAATATGTTTATGACATTTTCTGCATCCCCTTCAATCGTAGAACTTAAGGGAGAAAAGCTTAATCAAAAGGTTAATTTCCTAAAAAAGGTTAGTTGGGGAATGAATACAAACCTTGAAGCCGCATTTAAGTGTATCCTTACAGTTGCAAAGAATAATCACGTCCCAGCAAAAGAAATGGTAAAGTCGATCATTGTTGTTTCAGATATGGAAATTGATTATTGTGTTTCAAACGACTGGAGTTTCTATGACCACATCAGAAATAGATACGAGGAAGCAGGATATAGTATCCCTAATATAGTTTTCTGGAATGTGAATTCTAGAAATGATATATTCCATGTCGATTCAAAGAGAAAGGGTGTTCAGCTTTGTTCTGGCCAGAGTGCCTCAACATTTAAGACACTTATGAATTCCATTGGAATGACTCCGGAAGAAATGATGCTTTCCGTTTTAAATTCAGAAAGATATAAAGAAATAACAGTATCTTAAAAAATACCTTCGGATATATATTCGGAGGTATTTTTTTTATTATTTTTACTTTTTTTTGCAGTTCATTCTCAAAAAATGACAGTTCATTCCATTTTTGTTCACATGAGTCATTTTATTGTTATTATATAAAAAAAATTGAAAGAGTAGGGTGTTAGATGAATATTAAATTATATTTTGATGCAGAAGAAAAAGGATATTATATTGACCAATTTCCACTGGAAGAACTAGAGGAAAAACTGTCCTTATTAGAAAACAGATTAACTATAAAGGATAATGTATTTGTAGGGATAAATGATAATATATGCAGGCTGTTTGTTATAGATGAAAAGGGAACGGATATATTAAGGGTTTTTCCTGGCATTAAAGTTAGATTAGAGACAGATTTTGATAAGCTGACAAGTGACATGGAAAGGGGTAAAAATGAAGTTTCAAAACTTAAATATAAATATACAGAGGAGGTATATTTACATTTTAGATTAGTAGATCTTAAGGAAAATTTCCTGGTCTTAGATATGTATCTTTGTATGATCGAGGATTAAAGAAAAACGCTTAATAATTCACTTTCGGAAGATTCCACTTGTAATGTCTTGCTAATATTCTCATAAGTATCACTAAGATAAAGCTGCTTACCATTGGAATGTTCCAGGTATGGATGATGTCGTGCATACCAACCATAACAATTCCGCCGATGATAACAGGAAGAGCATATACGTGTTTTACAAAAATAGCAGGCATCTGGTTTGAAAGTACATCTCTAAGTACGCCACCACCAACGCCAGTGGTAAATCCAAGGAAGATCAATAAAAAAAGATTATCTGAATATCCAAAATTCACACCAATCATAATGCCATCTACCATAAATGCGGCAAGACCTAAAGTATCAAAGATAAAAAGACCTTTTTCATATATCCCAGAAAGCTTTTCTGGGATAGTCTTCTTAAAATACATAATGGAAAATACAATATTAGCCACAATGGCTGCCACTAATACATAAAATGGATTTATAAACATTTGTGGTGGAAAATTTCCCATGATGATATCTCTTATTACACCACCGCCACAGGCTGTAACGATAGCTAAAATATTAACTCCGAAGATATCCATTTTCTTGTGGATACCAGTAATGGCGCCGGATATGGCAAAGGCAACTGTGCCTATAAAATCAAAAATTTCTAAAAGTGTTACTGACATTTCTTAATGCTCCCCATAATAAACTGCGGTGTTTATGATACACCTTTTTATAAAGAATCTGCAAATGTCACTGACAATAAGAATTTGCAAATGCTTTAAATGTTACTGATAATAATTTTGTGTTCCATAGGAAAAACAGATATAATGATGTATACTTTGATTTATCATGAAAAAAACATAGAAAATAGTTCTGACAACAGAGGCGGGATTCTATGGTTCTTTGTTTGTAGGGTGAAAAAACTTTATTCTTCAACAAAAATTGCATGATTATAGGGAGGTTTTATGGCAAATAAAAAAGAAGAAAGTGCATGGGTGACATGGGCGCAGGATACTGGTGGATTTACAGCAACACTTATTGTTTTTAGTGTTATCGTTGCTGTAGCCACTTTCTTTGCTTATATAGGTATAAGCGCACATCTTACATACAAAAATGCGCCTTATAGAGTTGAATCGGATTGTACCCTGATAAATATAGAAAGTTATGAAAAAGAGCAGGAAGTAGTGGATGAAAATTATAAAAATGAGCCAGCTTACATAAGAAAACAGCACATGGTAAAAGAAAAATATACCCTGTATGTTTTAGAGTGGGAATACCATATGAATGGTGAGGCAAGGACGTTTACTACAACCAATAAATATACAACCCTTCATAAGGTGGGGGATAAAATGACACAGAAAATGTATAGTGAAGACGGCGTAGAATATAAAAGAGCTGGCTTTGATGGTACAACAGATTTTATCCTTGGGGTAAGTATAATTGCCATTGCATTGTTTTCATTTTTAATAGTAAGAGTGATCATAGAACGTGTAAGACTTGCTAAAGCAGGAAAGTTAAAGAAAAAAAAGAAGAAACCGAGGAAGCTTAATAAAAACTTAAGATAGTTAATTAATTCTTAAATTGATGGGGGTTATTCTTTTTGCTAGATTATAAACAAATTTATGTTTAAGGAGAAGATATCAATGAGAAGGAAATTGATTATCGCAGGTTTAACACTTTCAATTTGTCTTTCGGCTTGTGGAAAGAATGGTGCTGAAAGGACGGTTTCAGAAAATCTTACTACAGTTAGTACAAGTGATACTGCTGGTGTAAATGAAAAGGCTACAGAAGATGCTTCTGTAGAAGAAGATGTTTTTAAAGAAGATGTTTCTGAAGAGGAAATGGCTTCTCTTTCTGATACAAGTGATGACGATGATCATGAAGAAGGAACAATAGAGAAAGAACTTGCAGAGATTGAGCAAAAAGAAGCTGGAAAGAAGGAACTTCTTAGTAGAGCAAAGACTCAAGGAGATATAAATCGAATTACAGAAGACAGATATGAGTTGTGGGACGATGAGCTTACTTCAATATGGAACAGATTAAGTGATGAAAAAAAAGAGGAACTTGAGGTTGATAAAAATAGATGGGAGAAACAATTAAAAGCTAATGGAGTGGCTGCTAGAATAGAATATCTTAATGGTGCGATGGCTGTAAGTGAAGAAATTTCTAAGAAAAAGAATATGACAAGAAAAAGGGTTTATGAACTTGCAGCTTATTTAGCAGAAGAAAAAGGCGAATCATTTGAAATACCTGAGGAAGTTAAAGAAGATATAGAGAGCAGAGATACAAAGCTTGATGATGTTTTTAAAGAATTTGAAGGTGAATGGACAATTACTAAAAATGGTGACGGCGATATCGTGATCAAGTCTTTAGATGCTTCAGCAGATGGAGAGGCAAAATGGTCATTTTCATATATGGGATATGAATTCACTGACTTAGATGTATACGGTTTTTGCGATAATAATATTATATTAATTTATAATCATAGAGAAAAGGAAGCACCATCATACTGCTGGATACATACAGACAAAGACAGCGATTTAATAAGGGTATGTCGTTATTCTGGATTTGCAGATTTTCTTGAAACTTCATCTTATTTTGATGAAAGTGTTATTGGTGAAAGAAAAAAATAATTCTGATATATTCAAAGTGTCAAAAAAGGACGGTTTATCAATGATAAGCTGTCTTTTTTTATTTCGAGGGATTTCGAGGGACTCTCGGGTTGCTATTTACCCTCTACGGATTATTGATTGGAAATACAAGATAAAAATATATCGTGAGGCGATAAAAAATAGTTGACAAATGATAATGGGCGTTATATACTCCAATCAGTAGCTAAGAAGCAGCCAAAATAATGTTATATAAAGGGCTGCATTTTAAATAAAAATAACGAGAGAATAAAAGAAACTGAGGAGAAAGATATGAAAGAGATTAAAAACAACAGGTCAAAAAAGATGAGTGTTTATCTTAAGCTTGTGGCGGGAATTGCTGCTTTACTTATGCTGGCATTCTTTGTAATGTGTACCATACAGTCAGTAAGTGACAATTTAAAAGACACGGGCAGTCAGTATTTCTTTATGCTTACTGCTGATCCAAAACTTAATTTAGGATTTATGTGGTTTACAGCAGTTCTTTGTTTCTTTATTGTATTTCAGTTCTGGAAGATATCAGATCAGATTGGAAGAGAGAATTCATTTTCAGAAGAAAATGCCGTTAGTTTCCACAGAATGACCATCAGTTCAATCATAATTGTTATTCAGTATATTATAAGAATTATTTTATTTATAGCATTAGATAAAGTAAATATTATGTCCCTCTATCTCCGCGGAGGAATGGCGATAGCGTTTATTCTTTTTGCAGTTCTTACAGAAGCTCTGGCAGGACTTGTTAGAAATGCATATGAGATGAAACAGGAAGCTGATCTTACAATTTAGGAGGTGGGTTTATGATCATAATAAATGTAGATGTAATGCTGGCAAAAAGAAAAATGAAAGTTGGAGAATTGGCAGAAAAAGTTGGAATCACGCTTGCAAATATTTCAATTTTAAAAAATGGTAAAGCGAAGGCAATTAAGATTGAGACGCTGGATAAAATCTGTAAAGCGCTTGATTGCCAGCCAGGGGATATTCTTGAATATAGACCCGATGAAGAAGCATAAAAGGTGAGATAAGATGGATATTAATTATTTTATAAAAAGAGCAACAATAATAACTTTTATTCTGAGTATATTGTTATTTGTATTTATAATTACAGGGATAGTAATTTTTATTATTCCGGAATTAATGATTGTAGCTGTTTTTGTGGCTTTTTTAATGACTCATATCATTACGAATATAGGGGGAGTTGAGATTAATTCATTTATAATTTATTTCATTACATCATTCGCCCTTGAGTTTTTATTATTTATAATCGTTATTTCTTCTTTAAGAGAACCGGATGATGGTTTTATTCCTAATATAGTGCCACTTATCTTTGGAACTCCTATAGTGGGACTTATATTGAGCCAGATTATTGTTTTTATTATTGCTATTTATAATATTATAAATAAAAAAATAAAAAACCGGGAAACCGGACCACATTCAAACAAAGTGGAGCAGGCCCCCCCTGCTCCACAATTAAAAGAGAATTAAATAAAAGGAGCATTTATCATGGAATTTGCAATGAAAAAAAGAAAGTTCCATATGATAGTGAGTATTTTAATAGCGGCGGTTTTTTCGTTTTGTCGTTATGATAAGGGAGAAGGGCTATTAATATTATTGCTTAGTATGGCACTCGTGTTTTATCTGTTTTTAACTATTAGATCCAGCATAGGAACTATAAAGAAAGATTCGTATTTCCTACTGGGGATGATATTACTTTTAGGGTTGTCGAGTTTTATCACAGATAATAAAGATATACAGACAACTAATAATCTTGGAATATTTCTTCTTACATCTGTTACAGTTATTCATAATTATTATTTCGATAATAACTGGAGTCTTACAAAATATCTTGGAATGATAGTAAAATCATTTTTCAATATAATCCCTCTTACATTTCTTCCCGTTAAAGAATTTAGAGAATTAATAAATTATAAAAAGATAGAGCAAAATGGTGATAATGCAGCAGTTGTTAAAAAAGAAACAGGATATTATGTATTTGTTGGACTTGTGACATCTATTCCAATAGTTTTAATCCTTGTTTTTTTACTTGCATCTGCGGATGCAGTTTTTGGAAAAATAGTAAGTACCATTTTTGTAGAGATCATTGATTTTAATATAACAAATGTTTTTCAGATCGTTGTTTTATTTCTGCTGGGTCTTGTTTTATCATATTCAGGCATCAGGGTTATGGAACAAAAACAAGTACCTGACTATGATGGGAATAATGAATATTTTGAAGAAGTTATAGCAATAACAGTGCTTAGCGTTATCTCTATATTATATTTAGTATTTTCAGTAATACAGATCTTATATCTGTTCATTGGAGATTTCAGATTGCCAGAAGGATATACCTATGCCAAGTATGCGAGAGAGGGCTTTTTCCAGCTTTTGTTTGTCTGCCTCTTAAATCTTTTGATAGTTTTATTTGTGCTTAAACATTTTAGGCGTGGAATTATTACAAAGATACTTCTTACAGTTATTTCAGCCTGTACCTATATAATGATCGCATCCAGTGCACTTAGAATGGGTATGTATGTATCAGAGTTTAATCTTACCCGTCAAAGAGTAAAGGCGTTCTGGGCACTGGCGACATTAGCGATTATCTTTATATTTGTAGTTATCAATATCTATAAGGAAAATTTTAGATTATCAAGATGGGCTATGATAGCATTCTGCATTTGTTATCTTGTACTTTCTTTTGGAAGGATGGATGCATTTATCGCCAGATATAATCTGAGTAAGCTTACTAATGAAGAGATGGAAATGTTAGATACTTATGGGGAAGATTATATTTTCTTTGAGGAGAATTATAAAAATAGAGAAAAAGAGTATCAGAGGGAACTTTGGAAGAAGATGGATTATGATCTGGACGCGATGTATGATGAGTATGCAGAATTAAAAAGTATCCGGGAGCTTGTTTGGAGCCATAGATATGAATATACACTTTCTGCAGATGCGATTCCTGCACTTGAAGATGCATCCCATATATTTGTTTTAAAATATAAGGATGAGAATTTTAATAAAGAGTATGGAATATCCGATCTTAGCTTCAGGCATCTTAATCTGTCAAAGATTATGGCAAGAAGATATATTGAAAACTAATATGTAAAAATCTAACAGTGGATTTATAATAAAAACGTACCAGGTATATTTTGAAGGTTATGGCGTGAGCCGGGCCAAAGAAATATACCTGGTACGTTTATATGAATTTACGTCGGGATTCACGTTAGTTCTTTTTGCTTTGCCTTGTTTAAATTTAAGTCAAATGATATGATTATTCTGTGTTTTTTGATGAATAGTTGTAAATACTAAATAAAGTTTAACGATTATAGGGGGTAAAAAGGGGGTAAATATGAATGAATCCA
>DFFQ01000095.1 GCA_002371025.1 Lachnospiraceae bacterium UBA3772
TTAAGAGAGCATTCATGCCTTACGGTGGTATCAAGATGGCTGAAGAAGCTCTTGAGATGTATGGATATACACCAAACCCAGAATTCCACAAGATTTTCAATGTTTACCATAAGACACACAACCAGGCAGTATTTGATGCTTATACAGAAGAGATGAGACTTGCTCGTAAGACTCACATCGTTACAGGTCTTCCTGATACTTATGGTCGTGGACGTATCGTAGGTGACTACAGAAGAGTTGCTCTTTACGGTATCGATCAGATCATCGCTTGGAAAGAAGAAGATAAGAAGAACATCGGCTGCGGCGTTATGACAGATGATGTTATCCGTTTAAGAGAAGAAGTTGCTGATCAGATTAAGGCACTTAAGAAGATGAAAGTTATGGCTCAGTCATACGGTTTCGATATTTCTAAGCCAGCTACAACAGCTAAGGAAGCTGTTCAGTGGTTATACTTCGGATACCTTGCAGCTATCAAGACACAGAACGGTGCTGCTATGTCAGTTGGTCGTGTATCAACATTCCTTGATATCTACTTCGAGAGAGATCTTAAGAAGGGTATTATCACAGAGGAACAGGCACAGGAGATCATCGATCACTTCGTAATGAAGCTTCGTATGGTTAAGTTCGCTCGTATTGAGTCATACAACCAGTTATTCTCAGGAGACCCAGTTTGGGCAACACTTGAAGTTGGTGGTATCGGATCAGACGGACGTTCACATGTAACAAAGAACGATTATCGTTTCTTACATACACTTGAGAACATGGGACCAGCTCCAGAACCAAACCTTACAGTTCTTTACTCATCAAAGTTACAGGATAACTTCAAGAGATATGCCGCTAAGATTTCAGTTCTTACATCTTCAATCCAGTATGAGAACGATGACGTTATGAAGCCAATCTGGGGCGATGATTACTCAATCTGCTGCTGCGTATCTGCAACACAGACAGGTAAGGAACTTCAGTTCTTCGGCGCTCGTGCTAACCTTGCTAAGGCTCTTCTTTATGCTATCAACGGTGGTAAAGATGAGAACCCTAAGTTCGCTGATAAGGAAACAGGTGCTCCACTTCAGTGCGGTCCTGCTTATGCTCCTATCACATCAGAATATCTTGATTATGATGAAGTAATTGAAAAATATAAGAAGATGCTTGACTGGATCGCTGACATCTATGTTAACATCCTTGACTTAATCCACTACATGCATGATAAGTACTTCTATGAAGCTGCAGAGATGGCACTCATCGATACAGATGCCAGACGTACATTTGCTACAGGTATCGCTGGTTTCTCACACGTTATCGATTCACTTTCAGCTATTAAGTATGCTAAGGTTAAGGTAATCCGTGACGAGAAGACAGGTCTTGCTACAGACTTCGAAGTTGAAGGCGATTTCCCTAAGTATGGTAACGACGATGACAGAGCTGACGAGATCGGTGTATGGCTCCTTCATGAGTTCATCACAGATGTTAAGAAGAGACATACATATCGTAATGCAGAGCCTACAACATCACTTCTTACAATTACATCTAACGTAGTATATGGTAAGTTCACAGGTAACCTTCCTGATGGAAGACGTGCTTGGACGCCATTTGCTCCAGGTGCTAACCCATCATACGGTGCTGAGACAAGCGGACTTCTTGCTTCACTTAACTCAGTAGCTAAGATCCCATACAAGTGGGCTCTCGATGGTATCTCAAATACTCAGTCAATGAACCCAGGCGCTCTTGGACATTCAGATGAAGAGAAGGTTTCTAACCTTGTAAGCGCTATGGACGGATACTTCGATCAGGGTGCACATCACCTTAACGTAAATGTATTCGGTAGAGAAATGCTTCTTGACGCTCAGGCTCATCCAGAGAAGCCAGAGTATGCTAACTTCACAATCCGTGTTTCTGGTTACGCTGTTAAGTTCATCAGCCTTACAAAGGAACAGCAGGATGACGTTATCTCAAGAACATTCCACGACAGACTTTAATCAGCGTGCTGATTAATGGTTCAGTAGATTAGATTTATATTACAGCCCTGTAAGGATACTCCTCACAGGGCTGTTTTTGAAAAAGAAATTATTTACCCCCAAGGAGGTAGTTATGGCAGAAGAAAAGATTACAGGAATTATAAATGATACAGAAAGCTTTGGAGCTGTTGATGGACCTGGTATCAGATTCATCGTATTTATGCAGGGGTGCCATATGAGATGCCGCTATTGCCATAATCCAGAAACCTGGGCACTTACAGGCGGTACAGAAAGAACACCAGAAGATGTTCTGAAGCAGGCACTTAGATATAAAACATATTGGAAAAATGGTGGCGGAATCACAGTAAGTGGTGGTGAGGCCCTTGTACAGATAGATTTTGTAACAAAACTTTTCCAGCTTTGTAAAGAACAGGGAATCAACACCTGTCTTGATACATCTGGAAATCCATTTACAAGAGAAGAGCCATTCTTTAGTAAGTTTAAAGAACTTATGAAAGTTACAGACCTTGTAATGCTTGATATTAAACAGATCGATAACTGCAAGCATAAAGAACTAACAGGATGGACTAATGAAAACATCCTAGACATGGCAAGATATATGTCAGATAATGGAATACGTATGTGGATAAGACATGTTCTTGTTCCAGGAATCACAACTAATGAAGAAGACTTAAAGAAACTTGCAGATTTTATAAGTACACTTAAAACAGTAGACAAAGTTGAAGTTTTACCTTATCATTCATTAGGTATACCAAAATATGATAAACTTGGTATAGAGTACTCACTTAGAGATACAGAAGCACCATCAGATGAAGAGATTGATCTGGCAGAATCAATTCTTGGTATTAAGAAAGCGTAGGGTTTATGGGACTACTTATTTTTATAATTATTTGGTACGCTCTTGTAGGAAAGAACAGTCCAAAATTTTATAGATTCTTTCATTCAGGTGTAAAGGGTATATTCTCCGTCTTCAGAGGTTGTGGAACAATCTTTGGAGTTATGATACTTGTGGGCCTTTTATCCAGTAGTACAACATTTATCGGAGCGGGCTTTGTTATCGGAGTCATATTACTTATCCTTTCAGGTATAAATAAGAATAAAGATAAGAAAAAGATTTACAATACGGCTGAAAAAAATATCAATGCAGATGATTATAAATTGCCTGAATCAGTTAAGAAGAGAATTAAGATCATTAAAGAGTTCGACTCAAAATATGAGCTTAATCTTACAGAAGATCAGATGTCGAGAATAGCTGAAGCATCTTATTATTCACCTTCCTGGAAGAAGGAAGTATTTGATATGAATAAGTCTTATCATGTTACAAATGAGTGGATAAAAACAGATAATTCATGGCTAAGGGCATATCTTAGCGCATTTACAGTTATGCAGATCTCTTCGGATTTTGAAATGCAAAAGCAGATAGTGGAAGATACCGTAAAAGAAATTCTTATGACGGTGAGACCAAGAGATTTCGTTTCGATAGATGCCTGTGTTGATGCAATAAATAGAAAATATTATACATTGCTGGATGAACCTAAATTCATGTGTCTCATCAGATTTATGGAAAAGAGAGGTTATACGGTTGTACTTCCAAATGGTGCAAAGAAGATGAAAGTGGAAGATATAGATCTTAAGAACTTAGAAAAGCTTTATGATCAGATGGATGCAGCAGATTTAAAGACTGATGCAAAGAATAATAATCAGTACTACCATAATAATGAAGAAGATAATGACAGAGGAATGACTCCAGGATTCTAATAAAAAAGGCGCCTTTTGATGAGGCGCCTTTTTTATGGGTATAACCAAAATGCTGTATGTTTTTTTTACTGAGCCATTGATGGATCAAACATGCTTAATCTACGAATGTGTCTTTCGTCATTTGAAAATGGAGTATCTATAAAGTTATCAACGATAAGATTTGCAAGTCCTGGTCCAATGATTCTTCCACCCATGCAAAGGACATTTGCGTTATTATGTTCCTTTGTTGCTGCTGCTGAGAACGCATCGTGGCAAAGAGCTGCGCGGATGCCTTCAACTTTATTAGCTGCCATAGACATTCCGAGACCTGTACCACAGATAAGAATACCCAGATCTGCTTCCTTAGAAACAACTGCAGAAGTAACTTCTTTTGCGTATGTAGGATAATCTACAGAAGATGTGTCATTACATCCAAAATCGATAAATTCGATTCCTCTTTCTTTTAAATGTTTAAGAACTTCAAGCTTAAGTTCATATCCACCATGATCACAACCAATTGCGATTTTCATTTTTGTTTCCTCCAAAATAATGTGTAAAAATAAATATATATAAATAGCATATAGAAATAATATAGGCTATCTATTAATGATGTAAGAATAAAATGTGAAATGATAATTAAACAAGAATAACTTTATGACCTGCAGACTTAATAAGTCTATTCATTATGGCACCGCCGAAATCATCTCTGTTAAATCCTTCACTATAAATGAAATCAGCATTTATAGCATCACATTCTCTAAGAGCAGCATAAAGTCTGGAAGCCACCGTAGTTCCGTCACCTTTTTCTCCAAGAAGAATGATATTGTTACATTTATAAAAAGACATTTTATCTTTTGTAGTAAGAACAGCGACTTTAAAGCCTTCTTTAGTTTTTTCCTCAACAAGAGAGTTGATCTTATTTATTACTTCATCAGTAACAATAGATTCGTTCTTTTCTGATTCTACTATAAAAAGCTGTCCATGAGGAGCGTAGTGGGTATATTTCATACCAGGTGCTTTTGGATGAAGATTCTTATCAGGTGAAATAAGTGCTTTATCAATTTCAACTTCACCTATTATAGATTCAAGCATCTTTTTGGTTATAAAACCAGGACGGCAAATAGTAGGAATATCACTTGTCATATCAACAATAGTTGATTCAATCCCGATTCCAACAGGACCTCCATCAAGGATCATATCGATCTTTCCGTTTAAATCTTCAATAACGTGTTCCGCTGTTGAAGGAGAAGGACGACCTGATGTATTGGCAGATGGTGCAGCGATATAAACGCCGCTTTCCCTTATAAGTCTTGCTGCATCAGGATGAGAAGGCATTCTGATGGCAACGGTATTTAATCCACCGGTAGTTTCTTTTGGAACCAGTTCCTTCTTATTAAAAATAAGTGTCATTGGACCAGGCCAAAAAGCTTCCATAAGAGCCTCTGCTTTAGGAGATACATTTTCGGCAAGCTTATAAACATCCTTTATATCAGCTATGTGGACAATTAATGGGTTGTCACTTGGGCGTCCCTTAGCTTTATAAATGTTCATAGATGCTTCGGGACGAAGGGCATCTCCGCCAAGACCATAGACAGTTTCAGTTGGAAATGCAACAAGGCCGCCTTTTTTTAATATTTCGCTGGCTACTGAAATAGCATCTTCTTCATTGGTTTTTTTAATGATAGTTTCCATTAGATTTATCTCTTTTAAAATATAATTTACAAAACACTCTAATAGGTATAACATTAAATTAATTGCAAATCAAGGATTTATAAGGGGTTTTTGGAAATTTTGGTTGACACAGGACAGTGTGTATTGTTATAATCGGAATGTAATAAGTTGTAACAATTTTGTAATAAATAACGACCAGATTTAAAAGAATCTTAACATAATACTATATCTTGAGGTCAGATTTTTTAGGAGGACAAATAATGTATAAGCCATCAAAGAAGCTTATAACAGTAGGAATCGCTACTATGTTCTTAGTATCATCAGTAGCAGTTAATGCAGGACAAAGGTATGATTCTTCAAACGTGGGAATTTCATCAAAGGTAGATGAGTATTTAGAAGAAGGTAATTCAGCTTCTGGACTTACAGAGAAAACAGGTGTTGTAACAGAAGCTAATTCAGTAACATATAATCCTAATACAGCTAATATCACTAATGCACTTAAAGCTGTTAAAGGCGGTGCAGTTTTTGATAACAAGAAAGATACTAATAAGGTTAAATATCCTCAGTTTGAGAACAGAGCCATAGTTACAGTATCAGGAACACTTAATATCAGAGCTGAGGCAAGTGCTGATTCAGATATAATAGGTACAGTTCCAACAGGTGGTATACTTTATATAGAAGAAAAGGGTGCAGAATGGACTCTTATTTCATCTGGAGACTGTTATGGATATGTAAAGAATGAATATATCGCATTTGGTGATGCAGCAGGTGACTGGGCATCGGCAAATGGTTTATCTAAAGTTGCAAGAATAAATACTACAACCCTTAATGTAAGAACAGAAGCAAATGAAAATGCAGATTGCATCACCATGGTTGCTGAGGGTGAAGAATATGATCTGGTTAATAGTTCAAACGGCTGGACATGCATTTTAATAAATGGACAGAATGGATATGTTAAATCAGATTACGTAGATATTAGATTTAAAGTAGAATATGCATCATCAAAACAGAGCGAAAGTACAGAAGAGAGCACATCATCATCTGAAGAAAGCTCAGCTGAAGATAGTTCATATTCAGAAAGCTCATATTCAGAAAGTTCATCTAGCAGTTCATCATATGATGACGACGATGACGATGATTATTCAAGTTCATCATCATCTGAAAGCAGCAGCTCTCAGTCAACAGTTTCTGTAACAAACGATGGTATTTCATCAACAAAACAGGCGCTTGTAAATTATGCTCTTCAGTTTGTTGGTAATCCATATGTATATGGTGGTGAAAGCCTTACAAATGGAACAGACTGCTCAGGATTTACAATGCTTGTATATAGAGAGTTTGGAATTTCTATTCCACACGGTGCTACAAGCCAGTCATATTATGGAACACCTATTTCAGTAGATGATGTAGAACCAGGAGATCTCCTTTTCTATACAGATGATGAAGGTGGATATGGTCATGTAACTATGTATATTGGTAATGGCCAGGTTGTTCATGCAAGTACTCCAAGTACAGGAATCATAATCTCATCTATGGATTATAGAACACCTGCTGCAGCTAGAAGACTTATGGACTAATTAAATAATGAAGTGTTTTGCTCCCCGATCCTTATCTCCTTCGTAAGGTCGGGGAGTTTTTTATTCATTTACCAGGGGTTTTTATTTTGTGTAAAAGGGTGGATTTTTGCCTTTGTAAGTGTCACACGATTCCAAATTTGTAATTTTTGTGAAAATGGCATAAAATTATGCATAAATGGTTGATAGACATAAATGGTTGACAGTAAAGTTATCAACAATAAAAAGTGCCAAAATAGGGGTTATGAACATAATTATCTACATTATCAACATTTTTGGCGTTAACATAATAATGATTGTTGATAACTTTTATATTCAAAAAGTTTGTAGAATATAACAATTTGAACTATCCTCACAGGGGGAGAGCCGGAATAGTGCATAAAACATTGGTTTTTGAAGATGTATTTGTCTGACAAAAAATAAATAAATTATTTCATTGATTGAATATGGCGATTATGATATAATCATTATAACGTTAGAGATAGTCGAAGAAATTAATATTTATAAAGAAAAGGAGAATATATAGGGGTTCGGCTGTTTATAACTGATTTCGCGACAAAAGGAGTGAGTTATATGAATTATATAATCAGTGGGAAGAACATCGATGTAACAGAAGGTTTAAGAGAAGCAGTCTACGATAAGCTTGGAAGACTTGAAAAGTATTTTAATGAAGATACAAAAGTTCAGGTAACATTCTCAGTTGAAAAAGATAGACAGAAGATCGAAGTTACGATTCCGATGAAGGGTCACATCATCAGAGCAGAACAGGTTAGTGATGATATGTATGTATCGATCGATATGGTAGTTGAGATAATTGAACGTCAGGTTACAAGATATAAGAAGAAACTCGTTGATCAGAAACAGGATGTACAGTATTTTAAGAGTGATTTCCTCGAGGAAGAAGATGCTGCTGATGATGAGGTAAAGATTTATCGTAGTAAGAGATTCGCCGTTAAACCAATGTATCCAGAAGATGCATGCGTACAGATGGAGCTTCTTGGCCACAACTTCTATGTATTCAGAAATGCAGAGACAGATGAAGTCAATGTAGTTTACAAGAGAAAAGGCAATACATACGGACTTATAGAACCAGAGTTCTAAAAAATGTGATCGGTCACGAGGATCCGGGGTCATAGTTATACAATATGGCTCCGGGTTCTTTTTTTCATTTTTTAATCGATAAATATTTTTTAAATCATCTTAGTTTAAAAAAATGTTCTTGTCACAATGGGGTATCGAGTGTAAGATTAAATAGATATGAAAGAAACTAATCCTTTATATCTTCCTTTATATTTTTGTGAAGGTGTTTTGGATCTAAAAAAGGCGGAGGTTTAATTTTTTATGAAAAAGTGTAACATTTGCGGCGCTGATCTTGACGACAACGCTATCTTATGTAATGTGTGTGGTGCTCCACAGCTTGCTACAGATGTTCAGAATACAGCAAGCCAGGTTGAGAGCAGTGCGAACCAGTTTCAGAATCAGGCTGAAAGCAGCATGAATCAGTTTCAGAATCAGGCAGCATCCAGTATGAATCAGTTCCAGAATCAGGCAACATCCAGCATGAATCAGTTCCAGAACAATGCAAACTCATTCCAGAGTGGTGCAGATTCATTCCAGGGTGGTTCAAATCAGTTCCAGAGTCAGGTTAATCCATTTATGACAGGAAACCAGATGCCAGGAGCAATGACACCTGGGGCAGTTGATCCATATGGAAATCCAACACAGTCAAATTTTCCAAGACCTACTCAGTCATACTCACCTGAACCAAGTAAAAGTGGTTCAAAAAAGATAATCCCTATTTTAATCATTGCAGCAGTTGTCTTAGTTCTTGCAGTTGTAGGACTAAAGTTCTTTGGCGGTGGAGGAGCACTTAATAAGTCTGTTGAGAATTATTATAAGGCTTTAGGCGATTTAGATGGAAAAGCATTCTTTAATGCCGCGTTCCCTGAAGAAGTTGTTGATGCACTTGATGAGCAGATAAAGAGCTATGGTTCAATGCTGGACACAAAGGATGTTTATGATTATGCTGTAAAATATATTATGTCAACTCTTGGAAAGAATGGAACAGAGAAGACTCAGTATAAAGACATTAAGATTAAGAATAAAAAATATGCTGATAAAGACGATCTTGAGGATTTCTCAGATGAATTAAATCAGGCATTCTCTACAAACATTAAAGTAACAGCAGCTCAGAAATTTGATGTAACATATAAATATTCAACAGATGGAAGCACATGGCTTGATGGTGAGGATGAAGCTGTTGCTTATAAAGTTGGTGGAAAATGGTATGTTATTAGTGGATTATTCTAAGAATAATATAAGATTTTTGGTAAAATAGTAAAAATGACTAAAATCCATGGCGTTATATTTGTAATGCCGTGGATTTTTTTTCTTGCTAGTACTTGAAAGTAATGCTATATTTATACGAGTAGCATGGCGTTATTAGAACCTTGCGAGTTTTTTTAAATCGAAGATTTAAAATAAGAAATTTATATAAATTTTCTGGAGGAATAAATAAATGGGTCTTGCTGAAAAAATATTTGGCTCACATAGTGATCGAGAATTAAAAAAGATCGAGCCAATTGCAAGAAAAATCGAAGCCCTGGATGAAGAGATGCAGGCGCTTACAGATGAAGAGCTTAAAGCAAAAACTGTAGAATTTAAAAAGAGACTGGAAGATGGGGAAACACTTGATGATATATTAGTAGAGGCTTTCGCTGTTGTAAGAGAAGCTGATTACAGAGTGCTTCATATGAAGCCATTCCATGTTCAGATAGTTGGTGGTATCATTCTCCATCAGGGACGTATATCAGAAATGAGAACTGGTGAAGGTAAGACGCTTGTGTCAACACTTCCAGCTTATCTTAATGCCCTTGAAGGAAAGGGTGTACATATCGTTACTGTAAATGACTATCTTGCTAAGCGTGATGCTGAGTGGATGGGACAGGTTCATAGATTCCTTGGTCTTACAGTAGGTGTTATCCTTAATCAGGATAAAAATGAAGAAAGAAGAGAAGCTTATAATTGTGATATTACATATATTACTAATAATGAGCTTGGTTTCGATTACCTTAGAGATAACATGGTAATCTATAAAGAACAGTTGGTTCAGAGAGGACTTCATTATTGTATCATAGACGAAGTTGACTCCGTTCTTATAGATGAAGCTAGAACTCCTCTTATCATTTCAGGCCAGAGTGGTAAGTCAACTGACATTTATAAGATGTGTGATTATCTTGCGCGTCGTATGAAGAGAGGTACAGCTTCAACAGAAATCTCAAAGATTGATGCCATCATGGGAACAGAAATTGAAGAAGATGGTGATTATCTTGTAAATGAGAAAGATAAGTATGTTGTATTTACTGCTCAGGGTGTTAAGGAGATAGAGCATTTCTTCCATATTAAGAACTTAGCAGATCCAGAAAATCTGGATATTCAGCATACAATGCTTCAGTCATTAAAGGCTCACGCACTTATGCATAAAGATCAGGATTACGTTGTAAAAGACGATGAAGTTCTTATCGTTGATGAATTTACTGGTCGTATCATGCCTGGACGTAGATTTAATGATGGTCTTCATCAGGCTATTGAAGCTAAGGAAGGTGTTAAGGTTAAGAGAGAAAGTAAGACTCTTGCAACTATCACATTCCAGAACTTCTTTAACAAATATGATAAGAAGGCTGGTATGACAGGTACAGCTCAGACTGAAGAAGATGAGTTCCGTGAGATCTATGGAATGGATGTTGTTGTAGTTCCTACAAATAATCCAGTTCAGAGAATAGATTATGACGATGCTATTTATAAGACAAAGAAAGAAAAGATGAAAGCAATCGTTGAAGATGTTGCTGCTACTTATAAGACTGGTCAGCCGGTTCTTGTTGGTACTATTAACATCGATTCATCAGAAGAATTAAGTGCTCTTCTTCAGAAGAAGGGTATTCCTCATAAAGTACTTAATGCTAAATATCATGAACTTGAAGCTGAAATCATCAAGGATGCAGGCCAGATCGGAAAAGTAACTATTGCTACTAACATGGCTGGTCGTGGTACTGATATCAAGCTTGGAGATGGAGTTAAGGAACTTGGCGGACTTAAGGTTATAGGTACAGAACGTCATGAATCAAGACGTATTGATAATCAGCTCCGTGGTCGTTCTGGACGTCAGGGCGATCCAGGTGAATCAAAGTTCTATCTTTCACTTGAAGACAATCTTATGAGACTTTTCGGTTCAGAAAGAATCATGGGAATTTATGATGCATTAAGAATTCCGGAAGGTGAAGAGATTCAGCATAAGACAATCACAAGCTTCGTTGAGAAAGCTCAAAAGAAGATTGAGGCAAACAACTTTGCAGTACGTAAGAGTCTTCTTTCTTACGACCAGGTAAATAATGATCAGCGTGAAGTTATCTATGCTGAGCGTCGTAAGGTTCTTGATGGAGAGAACATGCGTGGAGTAGTTCTTAGCTATGTTAAGGATACAGTAGAATCTTATGTGGATAGAGTAGCAAGTAAGGAAGTTCCTGCTGATGAGTGGAATCTTCAGGAATTAAATGATACTCTTCGTCCTATTGTTCCATTGGAACATATTTCACTTACTGAGGAAGAATTAAAGAAGGCAGATGTGGATGGATTTAAGGCACGTCTTTTAGATGAAGCTGAGAAGCTCTATGAAGCAAAGGAAGCTGAATTCCCTAATCCTGAAACAATGCGTGAACTTGAAAGAGTTATCCTTCTCAAGGTTGTTGACCGTAAGTGGATGGATAATATAGATGATATGGATCAGCTTCGTCAGG
>DFFQ01000117.1 GCA_002371025.1 Lachnospiraceae bacterium UBA3772
TCATTTCCGTCGCTGGTGATAAGAAGCTCTGCAGCTAAAGGAAGTTCCTTTGTGTCAGCAGGTAATTCTTCGCCTCTGATACTTTCTATTTCCTTAACAGGACACTGGATCAGTTTATTGTTTCTAATATGCAATTCTCTTGGAAGAGTCATACATCCTGCCCAGTCTTCTTCATCGGTTACAGGGTAAGTGCAATCAGCATTTCCCATCCATCCTATGATGACATGATGATCTGTGTTTGCGGCACACTGTGCTGCATAATGATCAAAACCAGAGTCGAGCTCTATAAATTCGCTGTCAGGTATAAATACTGCTTCTTCAAAATCCATACTACCAATAATATAGCCGTTATGGTGCTGGGCATAACTTCTTTTTGGAAGAGTGATATTCTGTGGGCAGAAGATAAGGACATCTTTTCCGTCTATATGCTCAAGAGATGGGCACTCCCACATATTACCGAATTCTTCAAAGCCTGGAACAAGGATCTTATTAACAAACTTAAAATCCCTATCTGGATAGTCGGAAGAATAAAGAAGAGCACATCCTTTTGCATTTTCATCCTGAGCTCCGAGGATGATGTAATATTTATTATCATCCGTATTATGGATTATCTTTGGATCTCTTTGATGTTCAGTAAATCCTTTAGCTGGACCAAATAAAGGACTCTCTTTCTTTATGATGGTTCCGTCAGGATTTAAAGTTGCAAGACAGGTATATGCAGTTCTTGTCCAGTCCTCAGCACGATGATTACCGGTATAGTAAAGGTTTATCTTATCGCCATCTAAAAGGGCAGTTCCTGAATAAACTCCCCTATTGTCATAAAGGGTATCGGGTTTTAAAGCAAGTCCCTCATTCTTCCAATGAATAAGATCAGTAGAAGTAGTGTGGTACCAGTATTTCAATCCATGAACGGCACCCCATGGACACCACTGATAAAAAAGGTGCCAAATGCCGTTATGGAAGATAAAACCGTTTGGATCATTTAATAAACCTGTAGTAGGTTGAATATGGTACGTCTGTCTATAAACAGACTCTTTTATTTTGTCATGAAGACTTTTTATCTCATCAGGACTTTTAAGTTCCCGATAAAGCATCTCCTTTGACCATTCCTTCATAAGCTAAAAAACCTCCCCAGTGCTTATTAAGTAATATGGTGTCAAACAGGCATTAGATTGTTGCGACTTTTATAATATTTGTATTTCCGCTTTCGCCATTCATAACACCGCCTGTAAGAACGATATTATCTCCGGCGTTAAGATTAAATGCCTTCTTTGCTTCTCTTATATTATTAGCAAACATAGATTCCATTGAATCATATGTTCCGCAGAGTACAGGAGTTACTCCCCAGCTCATGTTAAGCTTTCTCCATACTTTTTCTGATGTTGTCATACCGATGATGTCAACAGGACAACGGAAACGGCTTACCATGCGGGCTGTTCTTCCTGAAAGTGAATTAACTACGATACATTTTGCATCTACATCGATGGCCATAGAACATGTTGAATGTGAGATGGCATCAAGGATGTTATGGATATGTACGTCTGTGTTTTTAAATCTTCTGTTATAATGAATGTTTTTTTCTGTAAATTCGATAGTTTCAACCATGGTCTTAACAGCTTCGACAGGATATTTACCTGATGCTGTCTCACCAGAAAGCATAACTACAGATGTTCCGTCGTATACAGCATTTGCAACGTCTGAAACTTCAGCTCTTGTTGGACGTGGCTTCTCAATCATTGATTCAAGCATTTCTGTTGCTGTAATGACTCTCTTTCCCAGAAGACGACATTTGTTGATGAGGTATTTCTGGATTGAAGGAACTTCAACACCAGGGATCTCAACACCAAGGTCACCACGGGCAACCATGATTCCATCGGCAATGTCGCAGATCTCTTCGATGTTATCTACACCAGATCTGTTTTCAATCTTTGCGATGATATCAACGTCTTCGCCGCCATTTGCATCTAAGAATTCTCTAAGATCAACAACATCCTGTTTCTTTGATACGAAAGATGCAGCAACAAATTCAATACCATTTTCGATACCGAAAAGTATATCGCTCTTATCAGCTTCGCTAAGGAAGGCATGATTCATAACCTTGTTAGGGAAGTTCATGCTCTTTCTATCTGAAAGAGTACCGCCTGTAAGACACTTACAGATTGCGTTGTTTCCTTCTAATTTAAGTACTTCGAAGATAACAAGACCGTTACATACAAGAATTCTGTCTCCGATATTTAAGTCATCGATAAGATGGTCATAGTTAACTGAAACTCTTGTCTGATCCCCTTCAATAGGGTCTGTTGTAAAGATAAATGTGTCTCCTTCTTTAAGCTCAATCTTGTGATCTTTAAAAGTCTTGATTCTATATTCAGGACCTTTAGTATCAAGCATGATAGCTATTGGAAGGTTAAGGTTGTTGCGGACTCTCTTAATAAGATCAAATTTCTTCTTATGTTCATCATGTGATCCATGAGAAAAGTTAAGTCTTGCAATGTTCATACCTGCAAGGCAGAGCTGTGTAAGTGTTTCCTCATTTTCACTAGATGGTCCGATTGTACAGATTACTTTGGTCTTTCTCATTTATATTCTCCTTAAGTAATAATTAATAGCATTTATGATAAGTTTCCATTTCTTGACATACCTAGAAATGATTATATCTTTTATCATATTTAAATACAATTAAAAGTAATGAAAAAAGTGTGTTTTGAGTGGTTTTTAAGCATTGTTATGTTGATAAAAACTTATTTTTCGTATTAAAATGTTTATATAGCATCAGATATAACGAATTAATTTAATCCCAGTATTTATAAGGAGTAGAGATGTATCAGAATAAAACTTTAGATGTTCAGAATAATGTTAATCGTGTAATAAAAGGTAAAGAAATGGTTGTAAAAAAGGTGTTGGCAGCAACTCTTGCCGGGGGACATATCCTTATGGAGGATATCCCGGGTGTTGGTAAAACCACCCTTGCTACAGCTTTTGCAAAGACTCTCAGTCTTGATTATAAAAGAGTACAGTTTACACCGGATGTTCTGCCAAGTGACATTTTAGGTTTTTCTATGTTTAACAGCGGAACTAAAGAGTTTGAATTTAGACCCGGATCCGTATTTTGTAATCTGTTTTTAGCTGATGAGATTAATCGTACATCACCAAAAACTCAGTCTGCTTTGCTTGAAGTAATGGAAGAAGGCACAGCCACGGTGGATGGCGTGACTCGTGCGCTTCCGGATCCATTTGTAGTTATAGCTACTGAAAACCCTTATGGTTCATCAGGTACACAGATGCTTCCTGAATCTCAGCTGGATAGATTTATGGTATGCCTTTCTATGGGATATCCTGAGCATAGTGATGCAGTTGCAATCCTTAAGGGAAATGCCAGCGCACCTTTAAAACAGCTGGAAGCGGTTATTACTCTTGATGAATTGGTGGAATTGAGAAAACAGACTAATGAGATATATGTAAAAGATGATATCTATGAATATATCGTAAATATTGTTGAAGAGACCAGAAGAAATGAGAACTTTTCTATGGGTGCCAGTCCAAGAGGAACTATAGCCATGCTTAAAATGGCTAAGGCTATGGCAGTCATCGATGGAAGAGACTATGTTACAGCTGAGGATGTTCAGAGTGTGACAAGAGATACATTGGGTCACAGGGTAAAACTTGGGCAAAAAGCAAGAGCTACGGGACTTAATATGGATCTTGCCATCAGAAAGTTACTTGAGATAGTTCAGCCACCGAGGAATTAATATGTATTTAAAGACGAAGATTCATATTTTTAGGATAATAGGATATCTTATACAGTTCGGGATCATTTTTATATGTTACTGGTTCTTAAAGAATCATTTTCTTTTTATGGCGCTTTTGATAGATATCATAGCACCTTTCATTTCCCTTGCCTTTGTATTCATTATGAGAAGCATGATGGAAATAAAAGTAAGAAGTACAGAAATGTATGAGAGACGTCTTTCGACTTCATATATAGAGCTGTCTGTTATTAATAAAGCTTACTTTATGTCATTTGATGTATGCGTAAAGCTGGATTGTTCCAATTCATTTTATAACAGTAAGGGTTCCACCATAATATCAATGCCAGCCAGGTTTCACGGGGAATATAAGCAGCTTATTCCTGTGAAATATACAAGAAACGGAAGATACAGATATGAGATAAACAGTTTTACTGTAAGGGATTTTCTTGGATTTGTATCTCTGGCAAAAAAGATAGAAATATATGATGAGATCAGTGTGCTTCCGGAAGACTCTGCCGGAGGAGTAAAGAATCTGAATGATCTCGCTCTTGGTATGAC